>NZ_FITM01000096.1 GCF_900047545.1 Candidatus Synechococcus spongiarum | reverse complement strand
CTGCCGTCCTCCTCGCCGCCACTCCCATCTTCTGGTTATGAGTCCTGAGCCTAAAGGCGCGGCCTTCAGGTCATGGCGGTGCGCTCAATGTGCTTTTCATGGCGATGGAGCTGATTCTGCAGGGCCACCATGGCCCGCTCCAGCCAGGGATCCTGGTCGTCTTCCTCCGGGGCCTCCCGTCTTGAGGCCGCAAGCACCTGATCGGGGATGATGCCCGTGCTCTGGATGTCACGGCCGGTCGGCGTCACGTAACGGGCCACGGTGACCGCCAGGCCACTGCCGTCGTTCAGGGGGATCAGGGTTTGGATCAAACCCTTCCCGAACGTGGGACGTCCCAGCACCTCGGCCCGCCCATCATCCTGCAGGGCCCCGGCCAGAATTTCACTGGCACTGGCGGTGCCGCTGTTGACAAGCACCACCATGGGACCGTCGTAAAGGGTCCCCACATCCGCGGTGATGGTGTCCACGATCCCGTTGCGGTCCCGGATGCGCACAAGGGGCTGGTCGTCCAGCAGGGAGTGACCCACCTGCAAGCCACTGCCCACCAGACCGCCGGGATTGTTGCGCAGGTCAAGAACCAGCCCCTCGATGCACTTGTTTTGCAGTTCTGCCAGTGCCGCGCTCACCAGGTCCGGCACCGTGGTCGTGAACTGCCTGATCCGCAGCAGGCCGTAGGTGTGCCCGTCTTCCCGGAGGCGACGGCTGCGCACGGGGCGCAAATCCACGGTGCGCCGCTCAAGGGAAAGGAATTGGCGATCACCGTCCGGCCCCACCAATTCAACCTCCACAACCGTGCCGGACGGTCCCCGCAGGGCAGCAGCAACCCCTTCCAGGCCCAGGTCTTCCACGGAGTTGCCCTCCACCACCAGGATGACGCTGCCCGGCTGAATCTCGGCCACTGCCGCTGGAGACCCCTCCAGGGACGAGATCACCTGCACCGCGGTCTCCCCTTCGTTGATTCCCAGTTGCAGACCCACGCCGCTGATGGACCCTGCCGTGCTGTCCGTTAAGGCCTTGAACTGCTCCGGACGCAGGAAACGGGTGAAGGGGTCGCCGAGGGGTTCCAGCATGGTCTCGATGGCCCGATAGGCACGCTCCCTGGAGGGAATCGGCTGCTCCAGCGCTTTTTGCCGCAGGCGGCGCCACGGTACGCCCTCGAACGTGGGGTCCACGTAGCTTTGGTTCACAAAGCTCCAGGCGTCCACAACCAGTTGCTGGTCTTCGGAGAGGGCGTGAACTGCTGGCGCCCCCATGAGGAAGCCAACAAGAATCACGATGAAAAGACAAATCCTGAACTTGCGCACGCCGCCTTGCGCCCACCAGTCAATTTTGGCGCGATGCCTGCCCATGGTGATGCCTCTGGCTTCAAGTCTATAAAATCTCTTTGGCGGCAGCCTGCCCGGCACCCACTTTTTGACGTGGACTGCCTAGAGTCCTGTTTTATTGCGCAGGCTGGACCCTGCGCCGGAAGACCAGCCACGGCTTCTGTCCCTTCCCATCCCTGAGCATCTGACCCCCTTTGCCCCTATGTCGAAGGTTTACGACTGGTTCCAAGAGCGCCTGGAGATCCAGGAGATCGCGGACGACTTCTCCACCAAGTATGTTCCGCCCCATGTGAACATCTTCTATTGCCTGGGTGGCATCACCCTTGTGTGCTTCCTGATTCAGTTTGCCACGGGGTTTGCCATGACATTTTACTATCGCCCCACGGTGGCTGAGGCCTTCAACTCTGTTCAGTACCTGATGACCTCGGTGAACTTCGGCTGGCTGATCCGCTCCGTCCATCGCTGGAGCGCTTCCATGATGGTGCTGATGCTGATTCTCCACGTGTTCCGGGTCTACTTGACGGGGGGCTTCAAGCGACCCCGTGAGCTCACCTGGGTGGTGGGTGTCACCATGGCGGTCATCACCGTCAGCTTTGGGGTCACCGGGTACTCTCTCCCCTGGGACCAGGTGGGCTACTGGGCCGTGAAGATCGTCTCCGGTGTGCCTGCCGCCATCCCCTTGGTTGGCGACCAGGTGGTGGAGCTTCTCCGGGGTGGTGAAAGTGTTGGTCAGGCCACACTGACCCGCTTTTACAGTCTTCACACCTTCGTGCTGCCCTGGCTTTTGGCGGTCTTCATGTTAATGCACTTCCTGATGATCCGTAAGCAAGGAATTTCAGGTCCCCTCTAAGCCTGTACGGCAGAGTCCCACGGCTTCCGGGTCCCCTTCTCCCCTGTTCATCCCACCCACCCCACGATGTCCATCCTCAAGAAACCAGACCTGAGCGATCCGGCGCTGCGGGCCAAGCTGGCCAAAGGCATGGGTCACAACTATTACGGTGAGCCAGCTTGGCCCAACGACATCCTCTACATCTTCCCCGTGGTCATCCTGGGGACCCTCGCCTGTTTGGTGGGGCTGTCCGTCCTGGATCCCGCCATGGTCGGGGAGCCTGCCGATCCCTTTGCCACGCCTCTGGAAATCCTGCCGGAGTGGTACCTCTATCCCGTGTTCCAGATCCTGCGGGTGGTGCCCAACAAACTGCTGGGCATTGTGCTCCAGGGCATGGTGCCTTTGGGGCTGATGCTGGTTCCGTTTATCGAGAGCTTCAACCGCTTCCAAAATCCCTTCCGGCGGCCCGTTGCCATGACTGTCTTTCTGTTTGGCACCTTCATGGCCCTGTACCTGGGCATCGGCGCCACCCTGCCCATAGACAAGTCCCTCACCCTGGGACTGTTCTGATCAAGCCCTTCCCGACGTCTCCTGGCTCAACGCGAACGAAAAGTTGAGCCGGCAGCCGTTGCGGAGCAGTTCACGGGTCAGCAGGAATCCCACGATGGTCCAGGTTTGATAGGTCCTGGCCTGCTGGCCCACCCACGTTCCCGTGGGGCCGTCAAAGTATTCCGCCCACTGCTGGCGGGGCAGTTGGCTGAGATGGATCTGGTAGCACCGCTCCAGCAGGGTTTTGAGTTGGCCCGTCAGCAACACATCCGCATTGGGGTGGTCCTTGTCGTGGAGGGCCACCGCCATCACCAGGTACCAGAGCAAGCTGGGCCAATGCCCACCGTTGTGGTAGCTCCAGGGCCAGTTTTTGGGATCGGAGCCCGTCTTCATGGCCCACTCCTGCCCCTCCATGGGAGGGTGGCAGATGCGCATGGGCATCTGGGCCATTAGATGGTTGTTGTTGTGCAGTACCAACCGGAACAAAGCCCGCTGCTGGGGCGCAGTCAGCAGCCCGAAGATGCAGGCCAGGCTGTTGCCCAGGGTGAAAAACCGGTAGTCCGGCCGCCCCGTGCGCACGTTGCCGATGAGATAGCCGCCGCGGTTGTCCAGCCAGTCCTGAAGCCAGTCCGGGATGAACGTGGGCTGAATGTTGAACTCGTTCAGGTGCTGCACGTCTCCGTATTGCTCCGTGGGGCGCCGCCGCAGCACCTGAATGGTTTTGCTGGTGACCCAGTAATGCTTCAGCAGGTAGGAGCGCAGGTCATGGATCCACTGCCGGGTGAGGGGGATCCTCTGGCTGAGCAGCCTGCTGGGGGCGGCGTTGTGGTGTTGGGCCAGCTCCATGAGATGGACACAGCACTTCAAGCAGCCGTACAGCAGCACCTCGATTTCCAGAGGGGCGCCCCACACGTCCATGGGACGGTCAATCATGAAGGAGCAGTCGGGCACGAACAGGACAGGCGTGCCGGCAACGGAGGGTTGCATCACCAGGTCCAGGAGTCGCTGCACCGCCCGCTGCACCCGTTGGTCACAGCCGAACTGCCAGTCCTGCACGTGGGAGACGTAGATCCAGCAGAGGATGGGCCACCAGAGGCTGGCATCCACCGAACTGATGCGACCAATGGACCGTTGGCCGTAGTCCGCAACCAGCTCCCCCTCTTTCTCAATGAAGCTGGTGGGGAACAGACCTCGGGTTTGCAAGGCGCTGCTTTGCAGGTCCATGCACAGCACCAGAAAGTGGCGCACCAGAGCATGGCGTCCTTTCAGGAGCAGATGGATCATCACCGGCACGTTGTCCCGGAGAAACACTTCTCCGTAGTTGAGGGACATGCCTTTGCTGGGGTACTCAATGGCTGCCACGGCCCCTGCCAAATGGCCCCTCACCTTGATAAGGGTGCGCTCAAGATGGGCCTCCGCCGATTGGATGATCTTCTCTTCCTTCAGGCTGGCGCGGCTGCGGGAGCGGGGTGGAATGATGGATTTGGACATGGCTACGGTGCCCAGTCGTCAGGGGAGGAAAGGGGCAATGAAGGACCTGCTGTTGGTTACCGATCTGGACCATACCCTTGTGGGGGATAGACAGGCCCTGGCACATCTCAATCAAACACTGCAAACACTGCGCTCCCGCATCAACCTGGTCTACGCCACCGGCCGCAGCCTGGCCGGAGCGCGCCAGTTGCAGCAGGAGGATGGCCTGCTGGAGCCCGAGGGTTGGGCCACGGG
>NZ_FITM01000004.1 GCF_900047545.1 Candidatus Synechococcus spongiarum | reverse complement strand
GTGATGGCGGACCTGATCCTCAAGGTGCTGCCCACGGATCGGCGCTCCAAGGAGGCCTTTGCCTATTACCGCGACGGGATGAGTGCCCAGGCCGACGGGGAATACGCCGAGGCCATGGAAAACTTTGCCGAGGCGCTGCGGCTGGAAGACGATCCCAACGACCGCAGTTGGATTCTCTACAACATGGGCCTGGTGCATTCCAGCAACGGTGAGCACCAGCAGGCGCTGGACCATTACGAGCAAGCCCTGACCCTGAACGCCAGAATGCCCCAGGCTCTGAACAACATTGCCGTCATCTATCACCATCTTGGCAACCAGGCTGAGCAGCAGGGGGAGTCCGATGCCATGGACCGCTACTACAGCCAGGCGGCGGAGTACTGGACCAGGGCCATCCGCCTGGCCCCCAACAACTACCTGGAGGCCCAAAACTGGCTGAAAACCAGTGGGCGCGGCAGTGTTGACGTGCTGATTTGACGGCAGTCGAGCCTCGGGCCAGGGCCTCAAGCCTGGTGTGGGGTGTCTTTGTCCGTCCCGGCCGGATCGTTTTGCAGGGCAGCCACCAGGGCCTGGCGGATGGTGCCGGCCGCAATGACGGTCATGGTGGCCGGGGGGGTGATCTCGCTGCCGGTGGGCACCAAAGCCCGGTGAAATCCCAGCCGCTGTCCTTCCTGGAGGCGCTGCTCCATCCGGGCTACAGGACGCAGTTGCCCCCCCAGACCCAGTTCGCCAATACATAAGGTGCCGGGGGAAATCAGCAGATCCCGATAGCTGGCCACCACGGCCACCGCCACACCCACGTCCGCCGCCGGTTCCGTCACCTCCAGGCCACCGGCAACGGCCAGGTAGCAGTCAAAGCGGGACAGGGGCAGCCCCAACTGCTTTTCCAGCACAGCCAGGATCTGATGAAGGCGGTTGTTGGCAATCCCCGTGGCAGAGCGCCGTGGGCTGGCGTAACTGCTGGGACTGACCAGGGCCTGCAACTCCACCACCAAGGGACGGGTGCCCTCACAGGCCACGATGGCGGCGGTGCCGCTGGTGGGTTCCCCCTGGCTCAGAAACAGTTGGCTGGGATTGGTGACCTCCGTCAGTCCCCTGTCCCCCATCTCGAAGACCCCCAGCTCAAAGGTGGCGCCGAACCGGTTTTTCAAGGACCGCAGGAGACGGTGACTGGCAAAACGATCCCCCTCGAAGCTCAGAACGGCATCCACCAGGTGCTCCAGTGTTTTGGGACCAGCCAGCATTCCCTCTTTGGTTACGTGTCCCACCAGCAGGATGGCGATGTCCATGATCTTGGCCCGTTGCCGCAGGGCTGCTGCACACTCCCGCACCTGGGCCACCGAGCCGGCTGCAGAACTCAGGTCCGGGTTGTGGAGGGCTTGAATGCTGTCAATGACCGCCACATCCGGCGCCAGGCTCTCCAATTCCTGCAGCACTAGGTGCAGATCGGTCTCCGCCTGGAGATTCAACCCCATGGCGCTGGTGGAGTCATGGTCCCGTGTCTGGGGACGGCAACCACGCAACCGTGACCAGCGCAGCCGCACCTGCTGGGCCGACTCCTCCGCGCTGACGTAGAGAACACGTGCCCGTTGGGCCATGTGGTGGGCGGTCTGGAGCAGCAAGGTAGACTTGCCAATGCCGGGATCACCGCCGACGAGCACCAGAGACCCGCGAACTAGCCCTCCCCCCAGCACCCGATCCAGCTCACTGGAGCCGGTGCTGATGCGCACCTCGTCCATGGGCTCCACTGCCGCCATGGGCCGGGAGCGTTGTGGAGTTGAGGATGGTTGGCCCCGCTGCGGCGTCAGGGAACGGGCTGTAGGCAACTCCTCAAGCAGGGTGTTCCAAGCGCCGCAGGAGGGGCAACGACCAAAGAACTGGTGGGCCTGGGAACCGCAGGACTGGCAACGGTAAACCGGCTGAACTCTGGGCACTTCAGCGCAGGACGGGGGACGTGGAGAGTTCCATGAAGATTTAAGATCCTCTTTGTGAAGAAAAATAGCGGCCTGCCGAGGTCAACGCTGTGGTCCTGATCCTCCTCTTGCGATTATTAAGCAAGCATGAATTTTGCCCATGTCTACCGGGAACCCATCAAAAGAACAAATCCTTGTTGTGGATGACGAGGCCAGCATCCGACGGATTCTGGAGGCCCGTCTCTCCATGATTGGTTACATGGTGCATAGTGCCAGCAACGGGGAGGAAGCCCTGGAACTGTTCCATCGGCATCATCCGGACATGCTGGTCCTGGACGTGATGATGCCCAAGCTGGATGGTTACGGGGTGTGCCAGGAGGTGCGCCGGGAATCCGACGTGCCCATCATCATGCTCACTGCCCTGGGGGACGTGGCAGACCGCATTACCGGCCTTGAACTGGGCGCCGACGACTACGTGATCAAGCCCTTCAGTCCAAAGGAGCTGGAGGCAAGAATTCGTTCGGTGCTGCGCCGCATTGACAAGGATTCAGGATCGGGGGCGGCGAGTTCCGGTCTGATCCAGGTGGGCCGGCTGCGCATTGATGCCAATAAACGCCAAGTGTTCAAAGGAGACGAGCGCATTCGCCTCACGGGGATGGAGTTCAGTCTGCTGGAGTTGCTGGTGAGTCGATCGGGAGAACCATTCAGTCGCTCCGAGATTCTCAAGGAGGTGTGGGGTTACACCCCTGAACGCCATGTGGACACGAGGGTGGTGGACGTGCATATCTCCCGGCTGCGGGCCAAGCTGGAGGAAGATCCCGCCAATCCGGAGTTGATCCTCACAGCTCGTGGCACCGGCTACCTGTTCCAGCGGATCGTGGATCGGGAGACCCTTGCCGTGCCAGCGGCGGCGGCACGCAACGGCTATAGCCGTGTTGAAGTCGCGCCTATGGCCATGTCTTCCAGTTAAACTCGCCGGTGGACTGCCGAAAGCGGTGGCAACGAAAGGATCCGACTCTCATTGGGTGCGCCGCCGTGCCATCCGCCGCATCCGCCGCATTCGGCGTTTGTCCCGTCAGCCCAGGTTCATGCTGTCTCTGCTGAGCGCTGTGGGACCACTGCGGCATGTCCGCACCACGCGCCATCTCCCCAAACGCTCCGAGGACGACCTGAGTCGTCGCCTCTGGTTGGCGGTGGACGGCATGGGGGGTGACCATGCCCCGGAGGCCATCCTGCGGGGCTGCCTGGAGGCGGTGCAGCGCTTGCCTGTGCGATTGTGGTTTTGCTGCGAGCCCCAAGCCCTGGATACCCTTTGGCAGGACGAGGTCCTGCTGCAGGATTTTGAGCGCTCCGTCAGCAACGGCCTCATCGCCGTCGTGGATGCCGGCCCTTCCGTGACCATGGCCGACGAGGCCACCGCCGTGCGGCGCAAACGCAAGGCCAGCATCAACATGGCCATGGATCTGGTGAACAGTGGCCGCGCCCATGGGATCTACTCCGCTGGCAACTCCGGTGCGGTGATGGCCTCGGCCATCTTGCGTCTGGGGCGGCTGGAGAGCATTGACCGGCCTGCCATTGGCGCCCTGTTTCCCACCACCGACCCGGCCCGGCAGGTGCTGGTTCTGGACGTGGGCGCCAACATGGATTGCAAGGCAACCTATCTGCACCAATTTGCCCTGCTGGGCAGCATCTACAGTGCCGCCATTCTGGGGGTTGACAAACCCAGGGTGGGACTCATCAACATTGGCGAAGAGGCCTGCAAAGGCAACGAACTGTCCCTGGCCACCTACGGCCTGCTGCAGAACGAGCCACGTCTTGACTTCCGTGGCAACTGTGAAGGCCGCGACGTGCTCAGTGGACAGTTTGACGTGGTGGTTTGTGACGGATTTACGGGCAACGTGCTCCTGAAATTCCTTGAATCCGTGGGCAAGGTGTTGTTGGACGTGCTGAAAGCGGAACTGCCCCGGGGCCGTCGCGGCAAGCTGGGGGCCGCGTTCCTGCGTGGGAACTTACGCCGCATCAAGCAACGCCTTGACCATGCAGAGCACGGGGGTGCCTTGCTGTTGGGGGTCAACGGCATCTGCATTGTGGGCCACGGCAGCAGCCGCACCACGGCAGTGGTTGCTGCACTGCGCCTGGCCCTCTCCGCCTGTGACAAGAACATCATGGCTCAACTGAGGCAGTTGGTTTGCCAGCCGCAGACCTCCATGCCCTCTCCGGCTGACATTGACAGTCCTGTGCAGGAACAACAGCCCACGACACCGGTGTAAGATTCTCTGTGATTGACTGCCCAGGGTTGGAGCTGTTCTGTGTCTGCAGCGGTTGGCATTGCCCTGACTGGCAGTGGTGCTGCCACGCCGGCCCGTGTGGTGACCAATGGGGAATTGAGCCTGTGGCTGGACACCAGTGACGCCTGGATTTGCAGCCGTACCGGCATCGCTGCACGGCGGATCGCCATGGCTGAAGACAGCCTGGAATCCCTCTCCAGCCAGGCGGCACGACAGGCGTTGGAGCGGGCTGGCTGGCGGCCAGATCAGGTGGACCTCATCCTCCTGGCCACCTCCAGTCCGGACGATCTTTTCGGGTCCGCGCCGGCTGTGCAGGCAGCCTTGGGGGCCGACAACGCCGTGGCCTTCGACCTCACTGCCGCCTGTAGTGGGTTTCTGTTTGCCCTGATCACGGCAGCGCAGTACATCCGTAGCGGCACCTATAGGCGGGTGCTGGTGGTGGGAGCCGATCTGCTCAGCCGCTGGGTGGATTGGCAGGATCGACGCACCTGTGTGTTGTTTGGTGACGGGGCCGGCGCTGTGGCCATGGAAGCTGCTCCCGAGAGCTGGGAGGGTCTGCTGGCCATGGTCATGCGCACCGACGGCCACCGGCGCAGTTGCCTCACCATGGCCCATCAGGCCACATCCCAGGTACTCCATGACCAGCTTCAAGTCGGCTCTGGCGGCTTCCAACCCATCGCCATGGATGGACAGGAGGTGTACAAGTTCGCTGTCCAGCAGGTGCCGCTGGTGTTGACCCAGGCCCTGAAGCAGGCCGGGCTCACCGCAGAACACCTGGACTGGCTGCTACTCCACCAGGCCAATGAGCGGATTCTGGCGTCCGTGGCCCAGCGCCTCGATATCCCGGCTGCCAAGGTGTTGAGCAACCTGAAGAACTACGGCAACACCTCGGCCGCCACCATTCCCCTCATGCTCCACGAGGCGGTGGCGGCCCAATGGATCCGGCCCGGTCACCTGATCGCCAGCAGTGGTTTCGGGGCGGGCCTGAGCTGGGGGGCGGCCCTGTTGCGTTGGGGGCGACCCGAGGCGGCTTAGGCTCTCCTGGAGTCACAGGGCAGAGGCGATGGGGACAGCCTGGGTGTTTCCCGGTCAGGGATCACAGAAGCAGAGCATGGCCGCAGGAGTGCTGCAGGATGACCTGGCCCGGAAGCGGTTTGCCCAGGCCAGTGGGCTGCTGGGGCGCGACCTGCCGGCCATCTGTGACGGCACCGCCGTCGGTCCGGACCATGACCTCAATGACACCCGCAACAGCCAGCCGGTCCTGTTTGTGCTGGAGTCTGTCCTGCTGGATCGCTGCAAACAGCAGGGGCACCAGGCTGACGTGTTGGCGGGGCACAGTTTGGGGGAGTTGGTGGCGCTGTACGGGGCAGGGTGCTTTGACTTCCGGACGGGCCTGAACCTAGTGAAGCAACGGTGCGAGCTGATGGCCGCGGCAGGGGGCGGCGCCATGACGGCCGTGATGGGTTTTGCGCGCCCTGAGTTGGAGGCTGCCGTGGCGGCGCAACAGGACGTGGTCATTGCCAACGACAACAGCGCCAGTCAGGTGGTGCTCTCCGGCACAGCAGCGTCAGTCCGGCAGGTCTGCTCCACCGTTCGCTGCAAGCGCAGTGTTCCCCTGGCTGTCTCCGGTGCCTTCCATTCCCCCTTGATGAAGGAGCCAGCGGCTCGCTTTGCCCAGTTTCTGGAGACCGTCCCCTTTGCCGATGCCACCGTGCCGGTGGTGAGCAATGCCACCGCACGGAGCAGTACGGACGGCTCCACCCTCAAGGCCAACCTGGTGCAGCAAATGGTCTCCGGGGTGCGCTGGCGGGAAACCATGGACCACCTGGCCAGCCTGGGCATTGACACCGTGCTGGAAATCGGACCGGGGGCCGTGCTCTCGGGGCTGCTGAAGCGGAGCCTCCCCAACCTCAACATTTGTCAGATCAACACCATGGCGGCCTTGGCCCGCTGAGTTCACGGCCATGGGACAAGACAATCGCGCCCTGCAGCCCGCCCACGTTGCCCCCTGGAGTGCCCGGATCAGTTACTGGCTGCTGCGCACTTTGGTGGTCAACCCCCTGTTCCGGCTGGCCTTTCACGGTCGGGTTGAGGGGCGGCCACCGGCGTACCGGGGAGAACCCTGTGTGGTGGTGGCCAACCACGGCAGCGATCTGGATCCCCCCCTGCTGAGTTGTGCCATGGGGCGACCGGTGGCCTTCATAGCCAAACAGGAGTTGTTTCGTGTGCCGGTGTTGGCACCCCTGATTCGTGGGCTGGGGGCGGTGCCCGTGCGCCGCGGCCACGTGGATCGCCGCGCCTTGGACCGTTGCCTGGCTCAACTTCAGTGTGGCTGGCTGGTAGGGGTGTTTCTGGACGGCACCCGCAGTACCACCGGCATGGTGGAGCGTCCCCGTCATGGGGCCGCGTTGTTGGCGCAGCGCAGTGGTTGTCCCCTGCTGCCGGTGGCCATTTTCAATAGCCATCGCGCCCTGTCCAGGGGGAGCATGGGCCTCAAGCTGGTGCCCATCACCATTCGGATCGGCGCCCCCATCCCTGCCCCCGCCAACCGTGATCGTCAGACCATGGAGGCCACGTCCCAGCGGTGTGCTGCCGTGATCAACGGCTTGCTCACCGGGGCGCCTCTGCCCGGCTCTGGGCCAGAACAAGCCTCTTGACGTCCTGGCCGCTCACCACCCAGATGACGGCCCGCAGGGCATCGGCCGCCACCTTCAGGGGAGACTCCCAGACGCAGACATCCGCGCAATCCACAGGGACAGGCGTGACCTGGATTCCACGACTCCCCGCCACAATGTGTCCCACCAGAGAGGCCCTGGGCATGTGGTCCACACCGGTGACCAGTAACAGGTGGCGCACTTGGCGTTGCTTCAGCTCCGCCAACAGGGTGGTGAAGTTTTCCAAAGTATCGCTGGCCTGGTCGTCACGGCTGAGTTGAGACCCTGCACCCCTTCCTCAAAAAACAGGGCTCTGCCGTAGGCGGCGCTCAGGCCCCCGCTCACCAGCACTGGCAGGTTGTGTTCCTGGGCCAAGCGGGCCGCATGGCGTTCGCGGTACTCAAATCCTCCCGCCACAAAGATCAACTGGGGTGGTTGAACAGGGTGTTGACTTGCCGTTCGCAGCAACCACCCCATACCCAGACCCATGGCCAGCACGCTGAGCCACTTGAGCATGGTGATCAGGGCTCTCATGGAGACTGCGGCGCTGCTGCCGGATACAATGGCAGCACCCCTTGCCAATGCCCGGGATCACCCAGGGCCTGACGCTCCATCAGCACCCGCAACAACTCCACCACATCGATTGCGGGATCTACTACGGCAGGGTGATGAAGCCATGGTGATTCTTCTCCATGGGACGCCGCGGTTGTCAGGAGTTGGGGCGCTTGGCACTCCTGGACGCCGCCATGGGCCGTGATCCGGTAACAGCCCCTGATCCAGCCGCGTTTCCGCAACGGCTGCTCCAGTTGAATGGCGCCGCCTTCGGGATGTTCCTGGAGAAGCTGTGGTGCCAGACGCCGTGCCATGAGGACAAAACTGCCGCAGCCAAACAAGGGGATGTGTAAATTCTGGGCCATGGTTCGGGCTAGGACCACCCCCAAACGGGTGCCCGTGAAGCCTCCGGGTCCTGTGGCCACAGCCAGAGCCGCCAGCCGGCCCCATTGGGAGGCTGGCAAGAGCGTCAGCAACTCCTGGTGCAGCACGTTGGCGAGACCTTTCCCCGTTGCCTTGCAGAGAACGGACACGGGTGTATCCCCTGACCAGGGGAATGGCGCCAACACCATGGCCAACTCGGGGCTGGAGGTGTGGATCGCCAGCGCTAAATCCGGGTCCAGCGACTGCGCACCCATGGCAGAGGCTGCCCTCAAGTGGGCACGGCCTCCAGGGGCCGCAAACGCTGCCAATGGCCAAGGTCCGTCAAGAAGCTGTTGCAGGCCACCACGTCCCACTCCACCGTGGTGGTCAGCCCTTGGGACCGTAGATGGACGTTGATGCGAGGCTGACGGGGCTCAAAGTCCGGTGTTGGCGTCAGATGCCTGGCGCCATGCTGGCTTTCTACAGCGTGATACGTGGAGCAACGGTCCACCCAGTGGCAGTGAATACAGATGCACATGGGCAGTGACGCCACAACAGGTGATGTCCATTGTGGCCCGGCCTTGGCAGACGCTACGGCCCAACTGACCAGCGCAGTCACTAAGTTGTCTCCACCCTTCCCCTGGATCGCGCTCCCTGGAGATGCCGTCCTGGTGGGGGGTGCTGTTCGTGACGCGTTGCTGGGGCGCCTCAAGGACAATCCCGACCTGGATCTGACCGTTCCCCGGGGGGCCATCCAGTTGTGTCGGCAACTGGCCAGCCGCTGGGGGGGCACGGTGGTGGTGTTGGACCAGGCGCGTGACATGGGACGCCTGGTCCACGGCCCCTGGACGGTGGACGTGGCGGCTTGGGACGGTGCCACCATGGAGGCGGACCTGTGGCGGCGGGATTTTTCCCTCAATGCCATGGCGTACCACCTGAGGCGGCGAACGTTCCACGATCCCTGTGGTGGCCTGCAGGACCTAGTCCTGCGGCGTCTGCGCTGTGTTGCCGCCGCCAACCTGGCTGCCGATCCCCTGCGGGTGCTGCGGGCCTATCGCCTGGCGGCTGAACTAGAATGCACGATTGAGGAGCGCACCCGTCAATGGCTGCAGCAGGAGGCACCGAAGCTGGGCCTGGTGGCGTCCGAGCGCGTCCTGGCGGAACTGGAGCGACTCTGTGGGGCGCCCCAGGCTCACCACTGGCTCATTGAGACAGGAACCGTATTGCAAACCTGGCTCCCCATGGTGCGACCATGGCCAGGGCTGAAATGTCTGAGCCACCGACTGGCCAGGGCTTTGGACCTGGAGAGGAAGTCTTTGGCGGGCCAGTTGGCCTTGGCCCGGCTCTCGGGAGTCTTGGGGGCCCAGTCCGCGGTGGAACGCCTGGGCTGCAGCAGGCGCCGGCAACGGCAGTGGCAACGGCTTAACCACTGGCGCCAGGTGTGGGCGGCATCAATGGCGCGGCTGACGGAGGACCAGCAAGTCCAGTTGCATCTGGACTTGACGACGGACCTTCCAGCACTCCTGCTGGTTCTTCTGGCCCAAAACCGGTTGAGCCTGGAAGAAGCTAAGATGTGGCTGTATCGCTGGCAGGATCCTGCGGACTCCCTCTGCCATCCCCACTGTCCCCTCAGTGGTCACCGTTTGCAGGAAGCTTTGTCTTTATCACCCAGTCCCCGGTTGGGAGCGTTGATGGCCTTTCTGCGGCACGAGAACGCCTTCGGGCGCTTGGCTGCTCATGATGAGGCGTCCATCCTAGACAGCGCCCGACAATGGCTGCAACAGGCAGCCGATTCCCGGCAGATGCCCGGCAGGAAGAAACCCGAGTCATCCTGATGTGATAAAGATAGTGGCGATTTTGGCTTGGGTCCACCCAAAAGGTTCCAGCATCCTGTTGACTTCACTCTTGACTTCAACGTTACTTTTCACGCTTTCCACGTCCTTTCACCATTGCAACGTATGAGCAACCGTTCCAACAATAATCAGCAAGGAATTCGCATCTATGTGGGCAACGTGCCCCGGGATGCTGACCTGCAAGAGCTTGAGGGCCAGTTCAAAGCTGGTGTTGATCAAAGCATTCGCCTCAAACCGGTGACCGACCGGGAGACTGGCGAGTGTCGTGGCTTTGGCTTCATCAACGTCAGTGATGAGCGGCTAGCCGAGGCCATTATTGCCCGGTTCAACGGCAAGGAGTTTGCCGGTCAAGCCCTGCGTGTGGAGCGCTCCGAGCGCAAGGACGGCAACCGCAACGCCAGCGGCCGCCGCAGTGATCAAGCGTCCCCCCGTGCCAGTAAGGCGGCCGACAAGGTGGTTCACCGCGAACTTGCCGAAGTGGATGCCCCGGATCCCCGCTGGAGCCAGGAACTCTCCAAGCTCAAGCTGCTGCTGGAACAACAGAAGACGGCAGTTTAGCGGGACTGGGCCAGGGCAAAGGCGATGGGCAGGCTCAGCAGCTTTCTCAAGCGGGGGACGTAAGCCCTGCGGGAGAAGACGTCGTAGCCGTTGTCTTCAATGACCCTGAGAATGTCCTGGTAAAGCTGCAAGGAGGTCCACACGGGCCAGCGGGCATCTTTGCAGAGCCAACGAATCCCCGCCTCCGAGCGACGGAACCACTCCCGGGCCCGCTGCACTTGGAACTTCATCAGATCACGCCAGTGTTCGTTGATGATCCCAGCCATCAGTTCCACTTCCGTGTAGTTGAACCGGGCCAGTTCCTCCTGGGGAATGTAGATGCGTCCCCGCTCCCGATCCTCCCCCACGTCCCGTAAAATGTTGGTGAGTTGGCTGGCGATGCCCAGGGCCACGGCGCAGTTGGTGGGGTCGGGGCAGCGGCTCCAGGGGGCGGAGTAAAAGGCCTCGTCCAACCCCATTACCGCTTGGCTCATCAGGCCCACGGTGCCCGCCACCCGGTAGCAGTAAAGTTTAAGGTCCTCAAACGTCCGGTAGCGTTTCAGGGTGATGTCCATCCGTTGCCCGGCGATCATCTCCAGGTAAGGCCTGATGTCCTGGGGATAGCGCTGCAGGGTGTCCCAGAGCGCCATGTCCTGGGCATCGCGTACCTCTCCGGCAAACAGCCGCAGGGTCCGCTCTTCCCATTGGCTGAGACGCTGATGAAGTTCGGTGGGGTCCATGGTGGCTGCATCGGGAGCATCCACCAGTTCGTCCGTGCGTCGGCACCATACATAGATGGCCCAGATGGCGCGGCGCTTCTGGGGGGGCATCAACAGGCTGCCCAGGTAATAGGTTTTGGCCCAGTGCCGGGTTTCAGCGCGGCAGGCTTCATAGCCCTCCTCCAGGCTGGGACAGTCCACCGCATCGCCACACCACAGGACGGGCGAACGGGAATCAGCCAGCCAGTTGGGACGGACAGATTGCGAAGGGCTCATGGGCGCAATGGCAGCCGTCCGGACAAGCTGGGAACAGCGTATCAGTGTGTTTTGGCTGGTGATGCCCCACTTGATGCCGCACCATGCCGGACGATGGCCTGGGCGCAGAGCTTGCCGCTGAGGACGGCCCCCTCCATGGAGGCCATGTAGCGCTGCCGGGTGTAGTCCCCCGCTAAAAAGAAATTGGGGATCGGGGTGGCCTGGTCGGGGCGCAGCTTCTGACAACCGGGCGTGGTCTTGTAGACCGATAGGGGGGTCTTCACCACCCGGTATTTGCGAAGCTGGGCAGGGTTGTCCCCGCTAAAATGGTTGGGAAACAGAGTTCTCAATTCTTCCATGGTGGCCTGGACAATGTCGTGGTCCCTGCGGCTGATCCAGTCCTTGGCCGGGGCAAACACCAACTCCAGCATGGAGCGCTCAGGATCCTCGTAGCCCTTGCAGGTGACGCTCATGTCCGCATAGACACTGAGCAGGGGGGAGCGACTGAACAGAAGATGGTCAATGTCCGTGAGCTTGTCGTCAAACCAGAGGTGAACATTGATGACGGGGACACCTTGGAGCCCGGCCAACTTGGCAAACGGAGACAGTTGTCGCCATGGCGCCGGCAGCAGCAACTTGAGCGCGTCCACTGGCAGGGCGCTCACATAGGCATCCGCCACCACGGGGGGGTGGTCCTTACCCCCCATGCCGAAGCTGGCCACGTGACCGTCCGGGGCCAGATCAATGGTCCGTAAGGGGGTGTTGAGTTCCACGGTGCCGCCATGGGCACAAATGTGATCCACCAGCGGCTGGCAGAGTCTCTCCGGCGGCGCCCCATCCAGAAACGCCATGCGGGAGCCGTGCTTTTCCTGCAGGAAGCGGTTCAGGGCCGTGAGCACCACGGTGGCGGAGATCTCGTCGGGATGGATGAAGTTGAGGGCCTTGCTCATGGCGATGAACACTTCATCGTTGACCCGCTCCGGGATGTTGTGCAGCCGTAGCCACTGGGTCCAGGAGTACTGGTCACAGGCTTCCACATAGGACTGCCCCCTCAACATGGCAGGCACCAGCCCAACCCCGAAGGCAATTTTCTCCGGCCAACTCAGCAGATCGTTGTTGCCGAGGATGGCGGCAATGCCGTTGACGGGGGCGGGCAGATCCGGAAAATCAAAGCGGCTGTAGGTTCCTGGCACTTCCCGCCGATTGAAGATCATGGCGTGGTCTTTCCACTGCAGGCGGTCCTCAATGCCCAACTCCCCCAGCAATTGCAACATGTTGGGGTAGGCGCCAAAGAAAATATGCAGTCCGGTCTCGTACCAGTCCCCCTCCTCGTCCTTCCAGGCCGCCACCTTGCCCCCCAGCACATCCCTGGCTTCGTAGACCACCGGCGTGTGGCCCGCGTCCGCCAGGTACTTGGCACACGACAATCCGGCCAGCCCGGCGCCCGCAATGGCAACACGCATGGGAAAAAGACTCTGATGCCCGGAAATTTTAAGAATGTTCCGTTCCGTTCCGCTGCTGGGCAAGGCCGTGTCTGCCTCTTGGCTCCGGCAGCAGTCCCCGGGGACTCAGCCGCAGGACCACCAGCAGGATGCACCCCATCACCAATTGGCGCATGTGGGGCGCCACGTTGAGCAGGTGCTGACGCAGGGGAGCGTCCTCCTGGAGACCGGAAGTGAGCAGGGTCATCAGCCATGGACCACCAACTTCCGCCTGCACCCACAGGAACCAGATGAGAAACCCTCCCAGGATGGCGCCCCCGTTGTTGCCGGAGCCACCGACGATCACCATCACCCAGATCAGGAACGTGTAGCGGAAGGGGGCATAGGAGGCCGGTGTGAATTGCCCGTTCAGGGTCACCAGCATGGCGCCCGCAATGCCCACCACGGCTGAACCCAGAACAAAAACTTGCAGGTGGCGCCGGGTGACGTCCTTGCCCATGGCTTCCGCCGCGTCGCGATTGTCCCGGATGGCCCGCATCATGCGGCCCCAGGGGGAATGGAGGGCCCTGTGGGACAGCCAGAACAGCACCAGGAGTACGCTGCCAAAGAGGAGGGCATACAGGGCTTTGACCGCAATGCCGGACAGGAGAGACGGATCCATGCCCACCCGCACACTGAGGTCAACGAACCAGTCCTGTCCCTGGAGATCCTGCTCATAGGGCACAGGTCGGGGCAGCGTGGTGACGTTTTTCACCCCACGGGCCAGCCAGTCCTCGTTTCTGAGCACGGCCACCAGGGCTGCCGAGATGCCCAGGGTGGCAATGGCCAGATAGTCTGATTGCAGACCCAGGGTGATGCGGCCAATGACCCAGGCCACGGCAGCCGCCAGGGCCCCGCCAGCCAGCCACGAGACCATGATGGGTAGCCCCAGGCCACCCAAAAAACCGGTGACGGAGGGGTCCACCGCTTCAATGGCGGCCACACTGGGGCTATAGAACGACCGGGTCAGGGCAAGACCCACCACAAACACCAGCGCCATGGCCGGTCCCCGCAGCGCCTTCACCTTGATCAACCGATGGAGCGCCCAGATGGCAGCGGCTGTGCCCGCCATGGTGACGGCTGCCGTGGCCATGCCGCGACCACCGACGGCCCAGGCTTCAGCCACCGGGGGCATGGCCACCAGCACGGCAGCCAGGCCACCCAACGCCGTGAAGCCCATGATCCCGAAATTAAACAGCCCCCCATAGCCCCACTGGATATTGACCCCCAAGGCCATCAGGGCCGAGATGAGTTGCAAATTCAGAATGGCCATGGCCACGTTCCAACTCTGCAGCACGCCCACAGCCACCAGCGCCATGGCCATGGCCAGAGCCAGCCAGAACGGTCGCCCCATGCCTGTATCTGTGTCCATCCTCATATCACCCGCCCCTGGAAGATGCCCCGTGGTCGCCAGATCAGCACCACCACCAGGATGATGAAGCACACGGCGAACTTGTAATCCGTGGACAGCAGTTGCACCAAACTGTCGGTTTCAAAGCCCAGGTAGCCGAGGATTTTGCGGTAGGGATAGGTGAAGGCAATTTCCGAGAAGGCCACCACAAAACCACCGGCAATGGCCCCGAGAGGTTTGCCAATCCCCCCCACAATGGCGCTGGCGAAGATGGGAAGCAGAAGCTGGAAATAGGTGAAGGGTTTGAAGGATTTATCAAGGCCGTAGAGGGTGCCCGCGATGGTGGCCAGCGTTGCGGCAATGATCCATGTCCAGAGGGCCACCCGTTCCGGGTTGATGCCGCTGAGCAGGGCCAGGTCTTCATTGTCGGCATAGGCCCGCATGGCCTTCCCCAGCGGTGTCCGATTCAGGAAGACAAACAGGCCCAGCACCACCATCACGGCCACCACCAGGGTGATCACGTGGGTGGTTCTCAGGGCCAGGCCTTCCGATAACCCTGTCATCTCCTTAAACGTCTGAACGCGGATAATGAAGCGGTCCCCATCGGCAAAGCGCTGGTCGCCGGGGCCGATGATGAGGCGCACCAGGCCGTTGGTGACAAACATGGCGCCGATGGAAGCAATGACGAAGGTGACGGGCGCTGCCCGCTGCCGTCGATAAAATCGATAGACGGCGCGGTCGAACACCAGGGCCAGGGTCACGGCCCCCAGAATGCCGAAGGGGAGGGCCAGCAGGGCCGTGGGCAGTGGTCCTGCCGAGATGCCCATGCCCTGCAACACCCGTGTCGCCAGGATGACCCCCATGGCGCCGAACGCCATGGTGTCCGCATGGGCGAAGTCGGAAAATCGCATCACCGCGTAGATCAGGGTCACCCCCAAGGCCCCCAGGCCCAACTGGCAGCCGTAGGAGATCCCCGGAATCACCACAAAGTTGGCGAACCGCACCAGCGCGTTGAGGAGATCGATGCCTCCCCCGTCCCGGCTCACCATGGAAAGGACAGCGAGCCCCAGGGCCACCCCCACGGCGATCCACAATGGCCGGCGCCATGGCGCCGGTGGGCGTTTGGTCTCGGCCTTGGTGTCCACGGCTTGGGTGTCCACAACGTTGCTGTCCACGGGTGATGGATGAGGTGGGGGCTCCATGGTCAACCTCAGCCTCCCAGAAAGCTCTGGCGCACGTCAGGATCGTCCAACAGATCTTGACCCGTGCCGGTAAAACGGTTTTTCCCCTGCACCAGCACAAACCCCTTGTGGGCAAAGCTCAAGGCCTGCCGAGCGTTTTGCTCCACGATCAGCACGGCGATGCCTGCCGCTGCAATCTCCTGAACCTTGGCAAAGAGTTCCTGCACCAGGATGGGACTCACCCCCGCCGTGGGTTCATCCAGCATCAGAACCTGGGGCTGGGTCATCATGGCCCGGGCCACAGCCACCTGTTGCCGCTGCCCACCGGAGAGCTCCCCCGCCGGCTGCCGGGAGCGTTCTTTCAAGATGGGGAACAGTCGGGCCAACTGCTCGATCCTGTCCTCGATGTTTTGCGGGCAGAGGTAGGCGCCCATCTCCAGGTTTTCCCGGACGGTGAGGGAGGGAAACACGTTATGGGTCTGGGGAACAAACCCCATGCCGGCGGCCACCCGATCCGGAGGGGTGAGCGTTGAAATGTCTTGACCGCCCAGATGCACAGATCCCTCACGAAGCGTGAGGAGGCCAAAGATGGCTTTCATGGCCGTGGACTTGCCAGCCCCGTTGGGTCCCACAATCACCGCGATTTCCCCCTTCTCCACAGAGATGGTGCAGCCGTGGAGAATGTTGGCGTCGCCGTAGCCGCAGATGATGGCCTCGCCGATGAGGAAAGGGTCAGGCATGGATGACGGGGTTGCAGTTCATGGGTTGATCAGGCTGTTGCCAAGGTAGGCCTCAATCACCCGCTGATCCCGCTGCACATCGGCGGCGCTGCCCTGGCAGAGCACTTTGCCCTCGGCCATCACCACCACCACGTCACAAAGCTTGCTGATCAGGTTCATATCGTGCTCAATCATGCAAAAGGTGTAGCCCTGTTCCCGGTTGAGGCGTTGAATGGCGGTGGTGATGGTTTGGAGCAGGGTGCGGTTCACCCCGGCCCCTACCTCGTCAAGGAACACCACCTTGGGGTTGATCATCATGGTGCGCCCCAACTCCAGGAGCTTCTTCTGGCCGCCACTCAAGTTTCCGGCCAGCTCATCTGCCACATGGGTGATTTGGAGAAAATCCAGCACCTCGTCCGCCTGTTGTTGAATATCCGCCTCCCGGACCTGCACCCGCCCCGGGCGGAACCAGGCGTTCCACAGGTGTTCCCCCGGTTGCTCACCGGGAACCATCATTAGGTTCTCGCGCACCGTGAGGGTGGAGAACTCGTGGGCAATTTGAAAGGTGCGCAGCAAACCCCGGGCGAAGAGTTCGTGGGCCGCCAGACCGGTCACGTCCTCCTCGTCCAGGTAGACACGGCCGGCCGTGGGCTTGTGATGTCCGGCCACCACGTTGAAAAAGGTGGTCTTGCCCGCACCGTTGGGACCGATCAGGCCGGTGATTCGGCCCCTGGGGATCTCCAGGCTGACGCCGTTGACAGCCCGGATGCCGCCAAAGTGCATGTGGAGGCCGACGGTGCGGATCATGGTCTTTCAGCACAGCAGCAGATCGTCAACGAAAGCGAACGGTTTTAAATTCGTCGCCCTGGACTTCGTACTCCCGATAGCTGCCGGCCGCCTCGCCAGGACCGACAAGTTCCACGTTGGTGACACCCACGTAGTCCACCTCGCCGCCGGCCGCGAGGATCTTAAGCGCCTTATCCAGTTGGCCGGGCAGGATCTTTTCCCCTGGGGCGTTGGCCACGGCGATCATGTTGGCAGCGATGGCTTCCGATGTGGCCTCGCCGCCCCTTTGCATGGCCAGGGCCATGAGGGCCGCTGCATCATAGCTTTCACCGGTGAACGGACCTTGCCCATCCAGACCGACAGGGGTGACAATCTCCTGGAACGCATCCACGCCTTCGCCTTCATTGCCCGGGACCGTTCCAAAGGAACCGGTCAGGTCATTGCCATCGGCCTTGATGCTATCCAGCACCGTGGGAGAGTACATGGCGTCCCCCAAGCCGAAGATCTCGAAGGCGCCGGTGTCCAGAGCGGCGCGAACGATGCCGATGCCGCCCTGATCGGCATAGCCCAGCACCACCAGCAGGTCACTGCCTGCCTCCGCCAACTCAGCCACCTCGGCTGTGTAGTCCCCCTTGCCGTCCTCATGGGCTGTGCTGATGGCGACCGTTCCGCCCAACGCCTCGAAGCCTGCTTGCAAGCTCTCGCTCAGACCCTTGCCGTAGTCGTTCTTGGTGTAGGTGATGGCAATGGTGTCGTAGCCCCGCTCCTTGATCACCTGAGCCAGCACTTTCCCTTGGCGAGCATCAGACGGGGATGTGCGGAAGAACAGACCATCGTCGTCGATGGTGGATAGGGCCGGAGACGTGGCTGAGGGGGAGATCAGGGCAATCCCTTTGGGAACGGCCACGTTGTTGGCCACGGCGATTGTGACGCCGGAGCAATCCGCACCGAGAATGGCGACCACCTTTTCAGACGTGACCAAGCGCTCCGCGGCTGCCGTGGCGGCACCGGCATCGATACACGTGGAATCGGCCCGCACGGATTCAATGGTTTTGCCATCCAGAAACTGGCCACTGTCTGAAACCTGCTTAAAGGCCAGGTCAGCACTGTCGGCCATGGGCGGAATGAGAGACTCGATCGGGCCGGTAAAGCCCAACAGCACACCAATCTTGACGGCCTTGTCTGTCTGAGTCAGGGCAGGAGTCGTCGCAGCACACAGACTCAAAGCCACGAGACCGGATCCCAAGGCTGAGGTGAGTCTCGAGTAGATCGAGATGGGGTGCGGATCCATGCCTAGAAACGATAAACAACCAGAATCAAGTTTAGGGCACCACAGATTAGGGCACCACAGAAAATCGCCGCATCCCTCACCGGCAACAGTCGGCTGGCCCATGCAAACTCTCATCACAACTAGCTTTGCGATGGTGAGAGGGCATCCTGTGTCGGAGGCTTGACCGATTTTTCGAGGTGCCCTTTAGAGTCAAGATGGGCTGTGAGCAAGAGGAATGAACGCCATCGTCAAGCGGGCGTGTGCCGGACTGCTGCTGGCCCTGGCGCTGATAGCTGGTGTGGCGCTTCCCACGGGTGACCATGGGCTGGCGGCCGCCGGCCTGGAGCAGCGGGCCCTCTTTCAAGGGCGGGTGGACTACACCCTCACCACCCATGATCGCGAGGATTTCCAGGGGCAGGATCTGGAAAACACCTCCTTTGCCGGCGCCCATGCCTGGGACGCCGATTTCAGTGGCAGCAACCTCCACGGCGCTATCCTCACCAAGGGGGTGTTTCAGGGCGCCCGCTTCGTGGCGGCCAATCTGAGCAACGTGCTGATGGATGCCGCAGATTTCCGCAACACCGACCTGCGCAACGCCGATCTCCGCGAGGCTATCGCCACCGGTGTCCGCTGGGACGGGGCCCGGATCAAGGGTGCGGACTTCAGCGATGCCCTGCTTGATCCCGGCGTGGCCCGGCAGCTCTGCGCCACTGCCGAAGGGGTCAATCCCGAGACAGGGGCATCCACCCGGGACAGCCTGGCTCCCTACTGCTGAAGTGATGTTGCTGTTGCCCTTCTTCATCTGTGGCTTATTGATTCATGGAATCCTGTCTTTGGCTAAGGCACCTCTGAACAAGTGTCGAGGGTATTAGGATGTAGTGAGTGACTGGGATCT
>NZ_FITM01000093.1 GCF_900047545.1 Candidatus Synechococcus spongiarum | reverse complement strand
GGATGGTTGGGCACACTTGGCCCACCCCGTCCAACCCTTGAACCTTGACTTGGCTGACTGATTCGGCAACAATCACCTCCCTCAGAAAATCACCCTCTGGTGATTTCCACCGTCTTCGAGACACAACTCCCAGGGCCTTCCTCAGATGGTTCGCCACCCTGCTGGTCTGGTTATCCAGCACGTGGCGGGTACACACGTCAACCTGCGCCAGCCACTGCTGTTGCTACGGAGCAGCGGCCAACAGCCTGGCCTGGGCTTGCATGGTCTTGAAGATATTGAGGAAGCCGTTGGCGCGGGAGAGGGTGAGGCTGGCTTGGAGGCCCGTTTCCTTGATAAACGCTGGGCTCATGGCCACCAGCACCTGGGGCTCCAGGCCCTCCGTGCCCTGGATCAACAGGGCCAACAACCCCTTGGTGATCTGGGCATCGGAGTCGCCCTGCCAGTGCAGCTTGCCCTCCTGGAGGGTCCCCCGCACATAGACCTGGGAGACACAGCCCCGCACACGGTTGTCGTCACAGAAGAGGCCGGGCTCTGCCGCTGGCAGCTTGCGGGCCAGCCAGAGCACATAAGCATAGCGGCGCTTGGGATCCGAAGCCCCCGCCAGGCGCTCCACCATTTGATCCAGCGTCCTGCTGCCGGTCGCCACTATGCTTCCCCTGTCAATCAGACCAGCATGGTCCGGGAAGAACTCAGATGTGGCGACCGTCCTGGCTTCCTTTCTGCACCATGTTCACCATGGAACTCACCATCATGGCCAAGGCGGGATGACTGGCCCGGGTCAGGTTGCGTTCTTCCTGAAGCACCTTGGCCGGGAAGGAGTGCCGGCCTGCACCTGCACAACCCTCTTGGGAGACTTTCCGTGATACCTGCGCCATGGGTGCCGGACATGGTCCATAACTCTGTTCATTGTGAACCAGGGAAAGTAGGAGTGCGGCTTTCTTAACGTTCACCGCAAAACTTCTGGTCATCAGGCCCTCCTGTCCAGGGATGCCGCCACCACTGCACACTCTTCTCCGTGAGTTGACCGTGGAGGGGGCGGTCCCAGGGGTCCACGGCAAAGGGGACGGCTGTGCAGCAGGAGAAGCACACCCCCAGGCTGGGGCGTTGCGCCCAGGCGGGCTGGCTCAGTAGGCGGTCGTACCAGCCGCCGCCGTATCCCAGCCGAAACCCGTCCGGGTGCATGGCCACGGCGGGGATCAGCAGCATGGCCACGGCATCGGGCTCCACCACCGGGGCGCTGATCCATGGCGCCGGCACACCGCAGTCATCCGGCTCCAGAGGCTCCCCCCAGCTCCAGCGCCGCAGCTGCAACCGACCCTGATAGACCGCAGGCAAGGCCAGGGCCACAGTCCCGTGCAGGTGGGGCGTGAGGTCCGGCTCGGCGGCCAGCGCCACATAGCCGGCCACCAGAGCGTCCCTGTCCAGTCGCGGCAACACCTGCTCCAGCAGGTGGGTGGCCATGGCCCGAGCTTGGTGCTGCCGTTGCCCATGGGTCAGGCAGCGGCGGCGCTGGCGCAAGAGACGGCGCCACTCACCCTTGCTGTTGATCGTCATGGAACTGGTGAAACTTGGCGGTGAGGGCCACGGCGATGGCATCGGCCGCGTCGTCCGGCCGGGGGGGATGCTCCAGGCGCAACGCCTTCATCACGGCGTTCAGCACCTGGTCCTTGTCCGCATGGCCATCACCGGTGAGGGTTCGCTTCACTTGGGTGGGAGCGTATTCCAATGTGGGCACCCGCAGGTGGGCCATGGTCATGAGCACCACGCCCCGAGCCTGCACCACGGCAATGGTGTTGCTGGAACGGTAGAAGAAAAACTTCTCCACCACCGCCAGTTGGGGACCGTGCTGCTCCACCAACTGGCGCAGATCCTGGGCAATTTCCACCAGGCGCTCCCCCGAGCTGGGGCCGGGTCGGGTGCGGATGACGCCACAGGCCAGCAGGGTCATGGGGTCGGTAGTGTCTACCACGCCGTAGCCCACCTTCGCCAACCCGGGATCAATGCCCAGAACCCTCACCACTCCAGCCGTCAGGTGAGGGCCAGTTGGAAGGGTTCGGACGTCTCCGGTTCCGCCCGTTGGAACACCTTGCAAAAGGCCTTGACGACCCGGGCCCCGGAATCCACGGTTTCCATGGGGTCTTTCCGCAGGCGATGGCGAAGGCAGCAGCAGACCACCCGCGCCACGTCCTCTTCCTCCACCTGATCTCGACCCTCCAGGGACGCCAAAGCCCGAGCAGCGCGATTGCTCACGATGTCTCCCCGCAGACCATCTACGTCCAGCTCACCACACATCCGGGAGATGGCCAGGCGCAGGTCGGCATCCAGTTGCACCTGGGGAAGACGTTCACGGGCCTGGCCGATGCGCTCCTGCAAGGCCTGTTGCTGGCTTTGCTGCGTCTGGCAGAAGCCCTGGGGATCTCCGTCAAAACGGCCGCGTTGCTCCACGATCTGCACCCGCAGTTCCGCCTCCCGCACCGTGCGCACGTCCACGCTCAAGCCAAAACGATCCAGAAGCTGGGGGCGTAACTCGCCCTCTTCCGGGTTGCCAGATCCCACTAGCACAAACCGGGCCGGGTGGCGCACAGACACCCCTTCCCGCTCCACGGTGTTCCAGCCCGAAGCGGCCGCATCCAGCAGCACGTCCACTAGGTGGTCATCCAGCAGGTTCACTTCATCCACGTAGAGGATGCCCCGGTTCACCCGGGCCAGGAGGCCCGGCTCAAAGGCCCGCACCCCCCGGCTCAGGGCCTGTTCAATGTCGATGGTGCCGCAGAGGCGGTCTTCCGTGGCCCCCAGGGGCAGGTCCACCATGGGCACCTGCCGTTGCTCGGTGGGGAGGGCTTCCCCCTGCTCCAGCCGTTGCAGCACCTCGGCGCTCATCAGGTCCGGGTCCCGGGGGCTGCTGTTGTAGGGATCATCAGCCACCACGGCAATCTCCGGCAGCAGGGCCGCCAGGGCGCGGATGGCGGTGGATTTGCCCGTGCCTCGATCACCCATGATCATCACCCCGCCAATGCGGGGATCCACCACGTTGAGGAGCAGGGCCAGTTTCATCTCCTCCTGCCCCACGATGGCGGTGAAGGGGAAGATGGGTCGCCGGGTGTCGCTCACGAGCCTGTGGTGGTGCGGTAACTCTGGATTCTTTCACAAGACCGTCTCCCGTTACCCCATGGCATCTACGCCCGTGGGGTCTTAGCCTTGACCTGTTTCCAGGTGGATCGCCACAGCTATTCACATCATGCTCCGCCGTTTACATCTGAAAAATGCAGGCCCAGCGCCGGAGTTAGCCATGGATTCCCTGGCGCCACGCCTGAATCTGATCACCGGCGATAACAGCCTGGGCAAGAGCTTCCTGCTGGACGTGGCCTGGTATTGCCTCACCAGGCGGTGGCCCCAGGAGGTGAATCCAGGCCTGACCAGCGGCGCCATGGCGTTGCCCCGGGATCGCAAGCAGGAGGCCGTGTTGACGTTCACTGTGGACGGGGAGCAGCAGCAAGAGAGGGAATATGCTTGCCGCTTTGATCTGGAGGAGGAGGATTGGGTTGGCCCGGTCGGTCGCCCCGTGAACCCGGGGCTGGTGCTCTATGCCATGGCCGATGGCTCCTTTGCTCTGTGGGACCCGGCCCGTAACGCCTGGAAGCGCAAGGGCAACAGTGATGCGCCGGAGAAGATCAAGGCCTATGTGTTCAACAACCAGCAAGTGTGGAGGGGCAAAATCAATGCTGCCGACGAGCGCAACTGGCTGTGCAACGGACTGATACGGGACTGGGCCAGCTGGCAGAGGGAAAACGGCGAGGTCTTTGCACAATTGGAGCAGGTGCTGAAAGTGCTCTCTCCCGAGTCCAACATATTGAAGCCGGGGCCACTGCGCCGCCTTCGTCGCGACGACGCAACCGACTATCCCACAATCATTGGCGCGGACGAGATACCAGTGTCGGTGATACATAGCTCCTCGGGCGTGCGCCGAATTCTGGCATTGTCCTACCTGTTGGTGTGGGCTTGGCAGGAGCATCAGCGGGCCAGCGAACTTCTGGCCAAACCACCTTCCCCCCAGATGATCTTTCTGATTGACGAAGTCGAAGCCCATCTCCATCCCTCCTGGCAGCGGCGGGTGGTGAAGGCGTTGCTGCAGGTGGTGGAGGGACTTCATGCTCAGACGGCTGTGCAGCTTCTCCTGGTGACCCACTCTCCCCTGGTGATGGCCTCGGTGGAACCGCACTTTGACCCGGAGCAGGACCGCTGGTGGGATCTGGACCTGAACCCGGAAACCAGGCAGGTGGAGCTCACTCCGCAGAATTTTGCGCGGCTGGGGGACGCCAACAGTTGGCTGCGGAGTGAAGCCTTCGATCAGCACGGCACCGGCTCCCTGGAGCGGGAGAAGACCCTCAGGGAAGCGCTGAGGATAATTCATCAAAGAGAGCGGGGGGAGGCCGTAGATTCACAAGAGTTGCAGCGTCTTGAGCAAGAGTTGCAGAAGGTATTGGGGAGCACCGATCCCTTCTGGAATCGTTGGCGTTGGCATTTTGCCGAGCGGCAGGGTGGCCGGCGACCATGATTCGCATACCAATGCCACAAGAGCCAGATTGTTTTGATGCAACAGTGCGGCAAAGAGGCCTGGACTTCTTGCAACGGCAAGGACAGGATCCCCAGCAGAAGCCGAAAAGTAGCAGCAGGATCTGGGGAAGTGGTGCTGGCAACTTTTGGACGGCAGTCAAGGATGACCTACGTACAGGCTACAACAATCGCTGTGTCTACTCCTGCTTTGTCCTGGAAGACGAACGCCAACCGAACGGTAAACTGCGCCATAGCCATAGCATCGATCATTTTCAGCCCAGGTCTTGTAGCCCAGCTTATCTGGCTTATGAGTGGAGTAACCTGCGCTGGGCCTGGCAGGTGATTGACAACGAGGGTAAGAAAAACCACCTCATCCCTGAGAAATACGATCCCACCCGGCTTACTCATAAAGTTGTAGAGCTTCAGGAAGATGATGATGAAGACTGGATCGTAGTTCCTAACTCATCCCTGACCGATTTAGAACAAAAAGAGATTAAGAATACGATTCAGAATCTTGGACTGAATAGAAAAAAGGTGAAAGTAAGACGCAGACAGTACGTTGAAGATTTTCTGGAGAATAAATGCCGGTACGATGCTAATTTTATGAAAGAGCGCCAGCCATTTATCTATTGTGAACTGAAACGGTTGGGATGGCTCTAAATCACCCCTGGATGTTGGCAGAGTCCACCACCCAAGGCTTTTACCCTAATCTAGCCCCCGTGCAGTGAAGAGCAGAAGCCATGGTGCTTGACCATCTTTTCACAAGTTGGTCCGTGTTTCAGGCGTTGTTTTTGGAGGCCGTACCCTTTTTGCTCATTGGCGTGGTGCTGGCCACCATGACCCGCCACTGGCTTCCCCCTGGCCCGGTGCTCCGGTGCCTGCCCGATCATCCCCTCCTGGGTCCCCTCACGGGCGCCGCCATGGGGTTTGCCCTGCCAGCCTGTGAGTGCGGCAACGTGCCGGTCGCCCGCCAACTGCTGGCATCCGGGAGCCCGCTCCCCACGGCCATGGGGTTTCTCTTCGCCGCCCCTGTGCTGAATCCCATTGTCCTGGCCTCCACCTGGGCCGCCTTTCCGGATCAGCCCTGGTTGCTCTGGGCGCGGCCCGCAGCGGGTCTGGCCATGGCGCTTCTGGTAGCTGTCCTGCTGCGTCTCCAGCAGGACGGCGCCATCCTGGCGCCCAACCTGGTGCGGGAGCGGGGCTTTCACCAACCTGCCGGCGCTGGCTCCTTGCTGGAGCACTCCGCCGGCCTGATCGGGTCAGCCCATCCCGTCCCCATGTCCCTGCCGTCAACTGAGCGGGGCAAATCCTGGCGCCTCAGTGTGCTCCATGGCATGGACGAACTGGTCAAGCTGGCCAGCTTGCTGATTCTGGGGTGCGCAGTTGCAGCCTTGTTGCAAACCACCCTGCCCCGGGACTGGCTGCTGGCGGTTGGCCAGGCCCCCACCCTCTCGATACTGGCCCTCATGCTGCTGGCGGTGGTGATCTCCGTCTGCAGCAGCGTGGACGCTTTTTTGGCGCTGGGCTTTGCCTCCCAGGTCACCCCGGGCGCGTTGCTGGCTTTTCTGATTCTAGGTCCGGTGATTGACTTGAAATCCCTGGGTCTCTACGGCACGGTATTTTGTCGCTCGGCCATGGTGTTCGTGGGCTTGGCCTGTGGTGTGCTGGCCCTGCTGGCGGGCCAGTGGACCAATTTTCTCATGCTCTGAACCATGAACCAACCTGGTCCCCCATCCCCCTGGTCCAGGGTGCGGTCTGCCGTGGCCCGTTGGCACTGGCCGCCGTTGGCGCTCCTGTGCTGTGGGGTCACTCTGGTGCAGGGCTGGGCCAGTGGTCGCCTTCAACTGCTCATGGCTCCCGCGTTCCACGGCCTGGTGATTGGGGCCGGGTTGGCGCTGCTTGTGTGGGGCGTGGTGGCGATGGTGGTGAACCGGCCCCGCCGCTCCACCCCATGGCGGGCGGCA
>NZ_FITM01000091.1 GCF_900047545.1 Candidatus Synechococcus spongiarum | reverse complement strand
CGAATCACCTTGAACAACTCTGCCTTACGCACCAGTTTATTGCGGCTGTTCCAGAATGTCCTCAGAAATTCGGGAAATCTCTCGCTGCCCAGTAAATTAACGATACCGTCCCAACGATCTTCCAGACCCTTGATATCCTGTTCATGGGACTTGTCACGAGACACAACAGAAAACAGACAATTTTTCAACAAGTCCGTCGCAGAAAGGCGCACGCCGCGGGCGTTCAGCGTCTCAAAGACTTTGAAAGCATTCAATTCATCGGTTACAGTAATTACTGTAAAAAGCAATTTATCGACCAAGGCATCAATAAAACGCGCTACCGCAACTCCATCCTCGCTCGATTGTTTCTTTATATGATCCTTGAACCATAAAAATGCCTGTCGGAGAAGATTTTCCGATACATTCAGTCCTTGCTTACGTAAGGGCTCTTCAAGAGGAATTAAATAGTGTTTATAAAAGCGATCATTGTTTTTGTTCAAGGTCAGTTTGGATTGGGAGACCAAGGTTACCGGATCCAGATAGCCAATGTAACTGTTACGCAACTGGTCAGCACGCTGGCGATTCTTGCTGTCCGCACCTTCTGCCATGGACAAGTCCATGAGATGGGCTATCGCCGCCAAAATCAGGACACTCATGGTGGTCATCCGTTGCTGACCGTCAATAATGTCAAATTCCCTGTTGTTGGGTGACTGCAACACCAGATAGCCCATGTAATGGGCCGGTTCAGCATCTTCTTCATCGACGAGGGCAACCATGTCCTGCCAGAGATCATCCCACTCATCCGGTCCCCAGGCATAGTCCCGCTGGAACATGGGCACGCGATAGCGCAGGCCGTTGGCCAGCAGTTGGCGCAGGGTGCTGTTGGCTGTATTGAAGTTCATGGAAGAACCCGGACAGTTCAATCAAGTGTAGATCCTGAAGATCAACTCCTAAAGCGCAAACCCCGGATCAATGGCGGCCAGCGCCATCCGGGCGCGGGCTTCCAGTTGCTCCTGACAGGGGCCGTGGCTGGCGATCAGGCAGCCCGTCTGGCGCAGTTCGCTGCTGCTGTAGGTGAGGGGCCGACCGTCCCCGTGACGGAAACAGCCCCCAGCGGCCTGGAGCACTGCTTCCGGCGCCGCCATGTCCCAGTGTTTGGGTGCGGAGCGGCCCGAGAGGGAGATATACACGTCCGCCTCTCCCCGCAGGATGGCGGCCACCTTGCAACCCACACTACCGACGGAGCGACTGCCGGCCAGGCCTAGGCGCGGGATCAGGGCCTCCAGGCGCTTGTCGCGATGGTTGCGGCTGGCCATCAGGATCAGGTCTTCACAGCGACGGCGCCCACTCAGTCCGGCAGGGCGGGGTATCCCTTGGCGATCCTCCCGCCAACAACGGCCCCCTGCGCCAAACCAGAGTTCCTCCCGCTCCGGCAACAGCACCAGCCCCAGCCGGGGGCGGCCCTGGTGCAGCAGGGCCAGGTGGACGGCGTAGTGGCCGGTTCCCTCCAGAAAATCCCTGGTGCCGTCCAGGGGATCCAACAGCCAGGCCCACTGCCGATCCAGGGGATGGTCCCGGTCGTCGTGATGGGTCGTTTCTTCACTCAGCAGACCCCAAGGGGCATGGGGCCACGTCCGGCTCAAGGCTTGGAGCAGGTGGTGGTGGACGGCCCGATCTGCGGCGCTCACCGGGCCGTCCCGGCCTTCCTCCACGGCCAACCGGGCTGGATAGCCGTAGGGGGGCTGCTGGCCACGGGCATAGGCCCGCAGGAGATCCGCGGCTTCCCAGGCGCTGCGCCGCAGCAGGGCCATGAGGTGGTCTTCCTTCACACCGTGGGGCAAGGCAACAGGACTGGCCATGATGGCAATAGAGGCAGGCGCCATTGTGGAACAGCCCAGGGAAGAACCCCATGGCGGGGTGCTCTACGTGGTGGGCACCCCCATCGGAAACCGGGGGGACCTCAGCCCCAGGGCCCGCAGGGTGTTGGAGCAGATCGACGTGATTGCCTGCGAGGACACGCGCCACAGTGGCCAGTTGCTGCAGGGTCTCTCCGGTCACGGTCGACTGGTGAGCTTTCATCGCCACAACCGCCAACAGCGCCAGCCCCAGTTGCTGGCAGTGTTGGCGTCGGGTCAGGGCCTGGCGCTGATCAGTGATGCGGGAATGCCCGGCATCAGCGACCCTGGCGAAGAGTTGGTGGCGGCAGCACGCCAGGCAGGCCATGGGGTGATTTGTATTCCCGGTCCCACCGCCTTTGTCATGGCCCTGGTGGGCAGTGGTCTGCCCTGTGGGCGGTTTGTGTTTGAAGGTTTCCTGCCGGCCAGGCCCGGCGCCCGCCGGCAGCGACTCCAGTACATGGCGGCGGAGTCCCGCACCATGGTGTTCTACGAGGCCCCCCATCGGCTGCTGGCTCTGGTGAAGGATCTGCTGGAGCTTTGGGGGGATCGCCCCCTCCAGGTGGGGCGGGAGCTGACCAAACGCCATGAGGAATTCGTTGGCCCCACCACGGCCACGGCTCTGGAGCATTTTCGTGACCAGCCTCCACGGGGTGAATGTTGCGTTGTGGTGGGTGGCTGCCCGGCACCGGCCACCTTGCCCTGGGACGGGGATGCCCTGGCGGCCCAATTGCAGCGCCTGGTCCGGCAGGAGGGCCTCAGCCACAGCCAGGCTGCCCGCGTCCTGGCCCAGCGGAGCGGCCACAGCCGACAGCGGCTCTACGCCCTGTTGTTGCAAAGGCGCCATGGCGGGGAGCAGGGGGCTGGACCATAGTGGTTGCCATGATCCATCGTCTTCTCCTGCTGGGCACCGGCTGGGGTGTGGGCCTGCTGATGCTCCTCAGCCTCAGCCTGGGGGCCCAGAATCTGGAACGCTCGTCGGAGCGCCTCAGACTTGATTTGGGTTTTGGGCGCAACACGGTCCCCTTACCCAGCGGCGTGATCATCGGGGTGGGGTTGATTGCCGGTGTGGTGGCTGGCAGCAGCGCCAGCGCCCTGGCGTGGCCCCGCTCGTCTTCAGCTTCAGCCGAGGAGGAGCGGGAGTGAGGATTCAGGGTTGAGCCGGGGCAGTGCTGCCGGGCAGGGCATAGAGGGCGCCTTCAATCACCAGACGACTGATCCCCTGGGTCAGGAGGTGGGGAGCTGTCTTACCCAGCAGCTTCGGGTCGGCCAGCTTCACGATCCGCTGGTTCCTGCGGCACTGGCGCCGCGCCTGACGAACATTGCTGAACAGGACCAGCCCCTGCCGCTGTTGTTCGTCAGTGTGCAGGGGACCCAGATGGTGGAGACTGCCCAGGGTCTGGGGTTGCAACTCCACGCTGCGGTCCACCACGAGATAGAGGGGAGACGGCAACCGATTCAGATCAAGGTTGGTGGCTTGGGCCGCCCCTTGGCGCTGATCAGGCTCCGTGGCGTTGGAGTGACGCACTGCCGGCGTGGCACGGGTCTGACTTGATCGTTTGCGGTTGTGCTCCTTGAGCGCTGCCAACTCCGCAGAGCCCAGGCGGGAGCGAACAAGGCGCATCACCGTCCTGTCGCTACAGCCAAAACGCTTGCCCACCACCACGCTGCTGT
>NZ_FITM01000013.1 GCF_900047545.1 Candidatus Synechococcus spongiarum | reverse complement strand
CCCAGCGCCAGCCGGTCCTGCCTGCTGGTTGGTGTTGGGGTTTCAGTTCTGGCTCCGCCACCTATGTCGAGGCCTGACCCTGGGAGGACGGCTCTATTTCACCCCCTGTAGCACTGGAGGAATGGGGTGCCGCCGCCGGCTTGTGCCAGGCCTTTTTCTGCACCTGCCGACAGCGGGCAATGGCCAGGGCATCGTCCGTCACGTCCTTGGTGATGGTGGAGCCGGCCGCTATGGTCACGTCACGCCCCAACGTCACCGGCGCCACCAGCACGGTGTTGGCGCCAATGCTGCTGCCCTCCCCAATGGTGGTGGGGTGTTTGCTGGCGCCGTCAAAATTGGCCGTGATGGTGCCGGCCCCCACGTTGACGCCCCGCCCCAGTTGGGCATCCCCCAGGTAGGTCAGATGGCTGGCCTTGACCTCGGGACCCAGACGGCTGTTTTTCACTTCCACGAAGTTGCCCACCTTGCAGTGTTCCCCCAGCACCGCCCCTGGCCGCAGATGGGCGAACGGTCCAACGACGCTGCCCCGCGCCAGTCGAGCCTGGCGCACCACAGAAAAGGTCACCTCCACGTCCGCCTCAAGCTGGCTGTCCTCGATTAAGGCGCCGGGACCAATGCGGCAGCCGTCCCCAATGCTGTTGCTGCCCCGGAAATGGCTTTGGGGTTCCACCACCACGTCCCGGCCAAAGCGGGTGCCGGCGCTGAGGCTACAGCTTACGGGATCCAGGAAGCTGACGCCAGCCGCCAGCCATTGCTGCCGTAAGCGCTGCTGCACCACCTGCTCACAGGCCGCTAGTTGGCTGCGGTCGTTGACGCCAATGATCTCCGTCCCGTCCTCCACCGTGAGCTGGGTAGCCGGATTCAGGAGACCCACAGCATCGGTGAGGTAAAGCTCCCCCTGCTGGTTGTCCGCCTTGAGTTGGGGCAGCACCGCGGCCACCGCAGGCCAGTGGAAGCAGTACACCCCTCCGTTGACGAGTCTGTTGCGGCGCTGCTCGTCGGTGCAGTCCCGGTCTTCCACAACGGCTCTCACCCGCTGCCGCTCGTCACAAAACACCCGCCCATAGCCCTTGGGCTCCTCCAGACAGGCGGTGAGGACGGTCACGGCGCTGCCGCTCCGGTGATGGTGCTCCACCAACCGGCCCAGGGTGGTGCTGCGCAGCAGGGGCACGTCCCCGTTGAGCACCAGCAGGGTGCCGCTAAAGTTCCCCAGGGGTTGCAGGAGTTGCTGGACACTATGACCCGTGCCCCGCTGCGGCTGCTGCAAGACGAACTCCACCTGCTGGTGACGGCGCTGCACGTGCTGTTGCACCCGCTCCGCCTGGTGACCCACCACCAGCAACCGCCGTTGCGGGTTCAGGAGTTCACAAGATTCCAAGACCCAGTCCACCAGCGTGGCGCCTGCCAAAGGCTGAAGCACTTTGGGGTGGGCACTGCACATGCGCGTTCCCTTCCCCGCCGCCAAAACGGCAACCGCCAACATCTGTCCACTGTCCACTGGCACTGACCATGGTAGGCGGAGCCACCGGCCCCATCAAGGCTGGCCGTTGACAGCAGTGTGGACATTGCGGCGCCACATCCAGGGCTTGATGCGCCGCAGGGCCGATCCCCGCAGCTTCTTATCCCAAGTGTCGTCATCCCAACTGAGCAGGTGCTCCGGGCTGGCCGTGAGCATCCAGTCCGCTGGCTGACGCTCAGGATCCGCCGTGGGGGTGACCGTCCGGTTCCAGGGGCACACCTGTTGGCACAGATCGCAACCGGCAATCCAGCCCCGCAACCCCTTGGCCACCTCAGGAGGCAGGGCAGGGTTGCGGTTTTCAATGGTGTGAAAGGCGATACAGGCGCGGCTGTCCACCACGAAGGGTTCGGGGATGGCGCCCGTTGGGCACACCTGCAGGCAGCGGCGGCAACGGCCACAGAGGGGCGCCTGGGGAACATCGGCCGGCAACTCCAGGGTGGTGAGCAGGTGGCCCAGCAACAGCCAGGAGCCATGGCGGGGATGGATCAAGTTGCTGTGTTTGCCAATCCAGCCGATTCCCGCCGCCTCCGCCCAGGCCTTGTCCATCAGTGGGGCGCTGTCCACACAGGCCCGCCAACGGCAGTGCGGCTGCTGCCGGCTCAACCAGCGCCCGATAGCCCGCAGGCGCCGGTCAATGGTGCGGTGGTAGTCCCGACCCCAGCCGTAGCGCGCAATGGACAGCACACCGGGGCGTTGCTGCTGCCCTGTCCAGTAGTTCAGCCCCACCGCCAACAAACTGCGCACCCCCGGCAGCAGACTGTTGATGTGGCGGCGCCGTGGATCCGCCATCCAGCCCAGAGAGGCCTGATGCCCCGCCCGTAGCCAGCGCTCCAGGGCAGCTGTGCGGGCAGGCACCGCCGCCGGCTGATCCACCCGGCCGATGCCAGCCACCACAAACCCCATGGCCAGGGCTTTCTCCTTAAGCTGAGTGGCGAGAAGAGGGGCATTCATTGTCGTGGGGGAGGCCCATCCGCGAGGGCTGCCTTACCCAATCATGCTGCTTGAGCCATTGCTACACTACGTGGACAGTGGTGGAGCACATCGGTGTATAAGTCGAGGAGGCGGCGACCATGAAGTTGGCCCGTGTGGAGATCGAGAACTATCGCGCAATCCAGAAGCTGGACCTGCCGCTGCATCCCGGCCTGACGGTGCTTCACGGGAATAACGGACTTGGCAAGACCAGCGTTCTGAGCGCAATCGCTACGGGTCTTGGGGGTATTCAGAAGATCTTGAAAGACGCGTCGAGCATTGAATTTGATAAATCGGACCCTCGCGGCTCAGGGCAGGTGCAGGTGAGGCTGACGACTGTGGACGACATCGCATGGGAACGATGCATGGATGGGCCGCAGAAAAGACACGCCCTCGGGAAGTTAGAGAAAAGAGACGACCTTGGGAAGTTAAAGGACGTCATGAATGCCATCATGAATGCAGACTGGAGGGAAACCAAACCGCTGGACTTGCCCATCGTGGCCTTCTACGATACTGATCGGGCCGTGTTCGACCTACCGCAACGCCGTACGGGATTCAAGACTGAATTTTCCCGCTATGAGGCATTAAAAGGTGCCTTGTCTGCCCGTACTGACTTTCGGAACTTCTTTGAGTGGTTCTACGCCAGGGAAAACGAGGAGTTGAGGGAGCAAAAAGAACATCTGGACTTCAACCACCGGCTCGGCGATCTTGAGACTGTGCGCAAGGCCATCGAAGCCATGCTCCCTGGCATATCCAACCCCAGGATCAAACAGGATCCACTGCGTTTCGTAGTCTCTGTCCAGCGGGACGACGAGAAGCCAGAAGAACTCTTCATCAAACAGTTGAGCGGCGGTTACCAGATCATGCTGGCTCTGGCGAGTGACCTGGCGCGCCGGATGGCCCAGGGGAATCCTCATCTGGAAGATCCTCTCCAGTCGGAAGCGGTGGTGCTGATCGACGAGATTGAATTGCACTTGCACCCCTCGTGGCAGCAGAGGATTCTGGACGATCTCACAAGGACGTTCCCCAACACCCGGTTCATCGTCTCCACCCACAGCCCCCAGGTGCTCACCACCGTCAAACCGGAACACATCGTAGAGCTTGAGCGGGAGCAGGGTTGCATTGTGCCGAGGTCTGTTGGTGCCGTCCCCACCTATGGTGCGGAAGCGGGGGACGTGCTGGCAGCGGTCATGGGGGTGGAGGAGCGGCCGCCAGGGAACGAGTTTGTGAAACTCTTGGCT
>NZ_FITM01000130.1 GCF_900047545.1 Candidatus Synechococcus spongiarum | reverse complement strand
CTGGTGAGACCACTGCCCTGGCGCGAGCCCTACAGCGCCGCCCAGCTTCTGGCCAGTCGTTGGGGCCGTGAGGGGCTGGTGTTACTGGACACGCACCCTGGTTGCGTGGATGCGCCAGGCCGCCAGCAGGACGGCACCGGCCGGTGGTCGTTTCTGGGCACCAGGCCTGTTCGCCAACTCTGTTGCCAAAGCTGGCCCTCCTGGTGGCCGGGCTCTTCTGCCTCCTGCGCAGAAGCAGGTGAAGACGATCCCTTCATCCTCCTGCGCCAGGGGTTGCCGGAGCGGGGGACCTGGACTCCCGCGTCCGGGCCGTGCCCCTTCATGGGCGGGTGGATGGGCTGGCTCAGCTTTGAAGCGGGTGCCTGGCTGGAGCACCACCCCCCATGGCGGCGGCCCGATCAGCCCCTCCTCTGGGCCGGACTTCACGACCCCCTGCTCTGCTTTGACCTGCTGGAGCGGCAGGTGTTTGCCGTCAGCCATGGATTCAGCGGCGAGGGATGGGAGCGCAGCGCCGCCCTGGCGGCTCAGCGTCAGGAGACACTTGCCCACATCTGGAGAGCCCCCGCTCCAGAGGTGGAGCCGGAGGCAGTTCGGGGCGCCTGGACATGGCACACCAGCGCCGGGGCGTTTGCCCAACAGGTGGCGCAGATTAAAGAACGGATTGGGGCAGGGGACGTCTTCCAGGCCAACCTGAGCTGTTGCTGTGAGGCGAACCTGCCCAGTCCACCGGATCCCCTGGGGCTCTATGGCCGTCTGCGTCAACGGAGCCCCGCCCCCTTTGCGGGCCTTGTGATCCATGGCGAGCATGCCCTGCTCTCGGCGTCCCCCGAACGTTTTCTCCGGGTGTCTGGCGACGGCTGGGTGGAAACCCGGCCCATCAAGGGGACCCGCCCCCGCCACCAGGACCCTGTACAAGATGCGGTCCTAGCGGTGGAGTTGATCACCAGCAGCAAGGATCGCGCTGAAAACGTCATGATTGTGGATCTGCTGCGCAACGATCTGGGCCGTGTCTGCCGTCCCGGCACCATTGCCGTGCCCACCCTGGTGGGGCTGGAGGGCTATCGGCAGGTGTACCACCTCACCTCCGTCGTCACCGGCCGGTTGCGGGCCGACCGTGACGTGGTGGATCTGCTGCGCAGCGCCTGGCCCGGCGGCTCCGTCACCGGAGCACCCAAGGTGAGGTCATGCCAGCGGCTGGCGGAGTTGGAGCCCCTGCCCCGGGGACCCTATTGCGGCTCCCTGTTCCGGTTGGGCCTGGACGGCAGTCTGGATAGCAACATCATCATTCGCAGCGTCATCCAGAAGGGCTCTCGTTTACGGGCCCATGCCGGCTGCGGCATTGTTCACGACTCGGACCCAGCCGCGGAAACCCAGGAAATGCACCTCAAAATGGCGCCCCTCCTCCAGACGCTGCAGCCCCTACCATGAGGGAAACTCCTGCGGACAGCCTGGCCTGGTTTGCGGGGCGATGGGATGCGCCAGAGCGCTTGGCCGTGCCCCTGGACGACCGGGGCTTGAACTTGGCGGACGGGGTCTTTGAAACCCTGCTGTGGCGCTCGGACGGCCCTGTGTTGTGGCCGCAACACTGGCAACGGCTGCAGCGGGGCTGCGCCTTGCTGGGCCTGGCTCCTGAACTGGACCCCGGACCGATCCAGGCCCTGGCGGCAGAGGGCTTCCGGCGCTTGGGCTCCCCCAGTGGCCAGGCGGCGCTGCGGATCACTGTCAGCCGTGGCCCCGGCCAGCGGGGGCTGGCGCTGCCCCAACCCCAACAGCCGCGCCTCTGGCTCCACCTCCATGCCGTCACCCCCTGCTTTGCGCCGGTGGACGTGATCACCAGCCGGCTGGTGCGCCGGCACGGGGACTGCGCCAGCAGCCGTTGCAAAACCCTCAACTACACCGACGCCGTCATCGCCCGGCGCGAAGCCCGGACGGCGGCTACCGACGATGCCCTGCTCCTCAGCAGCAGCGGCCACTACTGCTGTGGCACTGCCGCCAACCTCTGGATCCGGCAGGGGATGGACTGGCTGACGCCAGGGCTGGACCAGGGCTGCTTGCCCGGCATCATGCGGGAGCAACTTCTGCGGCAATCCAACTGCCGTGAGCACCCCGTCAGCCGCCACATGCTGCTGGCTGGCGGCGGCTTTCTCCTCAATAGCATCAGTTGCCGTCCCCTCCGCTCCCTGGATGGTCAGGCTCCCCACCGCCAACTGAGCCCCCAGGAGGCCGAGCGGGTGTTCAAGCAGCTCGTCGTGGATGCCTCAAGAACCTGACCCCACCGGACCATGGGGGAGTCGTTTCCGTTCTTCAGAGATGGTCTACCCTGGCCAGGGGGCCTGCATGGCCAGCACGGAGGAGGTACGGGGAAGGCAGCCATGCGCATTGCCCAGGTTGACGCGTTCACCACCCAGCCCTTCAGGGGCAACGGCGCGGCAGTGGTGCTGCTCAGCAGCCCGGTGACGGGCCAATCCCTACAGGCCCTGGCGGCGGAGTGTGCCCAGTCGGAAACAGCCTTTTTGCTGCACCTGCGGGGGCAGTGGCTGCTGCGCTGGTTCACCCCCACCCTGGAGGTGGACCTCTGTGGTCACGGGACCATGGCGGCAGCCAGGGCTTTATCCCACTGGGGGATGTTGGCCCCCGACCAGGCCATGGATCTCCACAGCCGCAGCGGACCGCTGCCGGTGGAACAGCGGGGGGCGGGATTTCGTGTGCAACTGCCCACGGGTCAACTGCACCAGGCCCCCTTGGATCCTGGGTTGGATCAACTGTTGGGGACCCCTGTGCAGCAGCGCTGGACCTCATCCCTCCGCTATGAGGTTGCCCTGGTGGAGGCCACCTTCCCCTTGGCCAGGTTGGCGCTGGATCAGGGCCGCTTGCGCCAACGGCCCTGTCTGGGACTGGTGGTGATGCAGGCCGGCCACCCCGCCACGGCAGGGGCAGAGTCCCCTGACTATCTCCTGCGTTTTTTTGCCCCTCGGGCCGGGATTCCCGAGGACCCGGTCACGGGTTCAGCCCATGCCCTGGTTTCTTCCTATTGGTTGGCCCGCACCGGGCACACCTGGCTGAAGGCTCGGCAGGCGTCCCGTCGCGGCGGCCACCTGCGGTTGTGGCAGAGGGGGGAGAATTACGTGGTCCTGGAGGGGGAGACGGCGCTGGTGTGGAGTGGAGAGTTGCTGGCCAACCTGGAGCCCGGCGGCCAACAGACGTGGGAAGATTTGCTTCCATGAGCATGTCCATGGCCAAAGAGGACGCCAGTGCCGGGAAAACAGCCCCAAGGCATCCCTGGGGCCACGTGGATGGCCAGTGGCTGGCGGCGCAGGCCCAGGCTGTGGGGACAACGGCCCTGGAACAGGGGGCCCTCTGTCCCATGCCCACAACCCTGTTGAGGCTCCCCAGGACGGCAGGGGCGGAGGTGCGCCACCTGGTGGGGAGGCATCCCCAAGCCATTGAACCCCGGAGCCAAGCCAATCCTTTCCTGCCCCCGGATCAACGGTTGGTGCTGAGGCCCTGGGGGCCAGCCCACACGCTCCTGCTCAACAAATACCCCGTCCGCCCCGGCCATCTGCTGCTCATCACCAACGGGGACCAGCCCCAGTCGGGTTGGCTGAACGGGGAAGACTGGCAGGCGGCGGCCGCCCTTCTGGAACACCATGACGGGCTGCTCTTTTTTAACAGCAGCCCGGTGGCGGGCGCCAGCCAGCCCCATCGCCACCTCCAACTGCTGCCCAGACTGCCGGGCCGGCCCTGCTTCCCCTGGGAGGCCTGGATCAACCAACCGGACGGGGTCTATCCCTGGCGGCTGCGTAAAACATCTCTGCCGAAACGGGACGGGGACTTGGCCGCCACCCTGGCCAGAATCTATGGGCAACAGTTGGCGGCCCTGGGGCGGGGCTCCGTCAAGGAGCACAGTCAACCCCAGGGGGCCTACAACCTGCTGATCACGCCTGATTGGTTCATCACCGTTCCCCGGCGACGGGATGAGCATCAGGGCGTCAACATCAATGCCCTGGGCTTTGCCGGCATGGTGCTGGTGACGGAGCACACCAATCCTGCCTGGTTGGCGGCAGGGGGTGACGTGTTGAGTGTGCTGCGGGCTGTGGGTGAGATCCCTGCAGCCGCGCTCAAGCAGCGGGTTCCCGGCTGAGTTGTTCTTCCAGCTTGCCGATCACGGAGTTGACAGCCGCCAGCTTGCGCTCCAGGCCATCCCGCCAGCTTTTCAGCATGTGGAGCTTGGCTTGTTTGTAATGGCGGTCGCGACTGGGCCAATCCTGGCCCAGGCAGGTGGCAAAGACGGGGGGAAACATGGGACACCAGGTGACGTGCAATGCTGTTTTAGCCAATGGCGGCCCCGGTTCAGGTAGGGGTATCCACCCTCGGCTTTGGCTCCCTTACTGTGCATCCACGGTGTTGTCGTTGCCGTCGGCGCCCATGGCCCGGGTGATGAGCTGATCGGACACGTCCTCGAAATAACGCTCCAGTTCGCCGTGGAGTTGACAGAACTTCGCCCAGACCAACCGCTTGAACTCCTCCGGACGGGCACGGGCCATGATGGTGGTGCGCCGTTGCCGGGCATAGCGGTAGGGGCGCACACCGTGCTTGCGGTAGATGGCGATGAACAGCCGCATGGACCATCGGTCCGAGAGGGAAAACTTCAACTCCACCTCCGGTTCCTGGTCCCTGTCCCCGCTGCCCAGGCGGGCCTGCAACCGGTTGAGGGCCGCCTCGGCTGCAGCTCGTTCCCCCGGACTAGCGGCACGGCGGAACAACTCCTCCACCTTGGCCAGCTTCTGCAGCAACGTCTTTTCATCAACCAGCAACGGCAGTCACCATGGGGGGTCAGGCCAGCAGGCTACCATCAAGGTCTTGAAAGAAGCCCGTGCCACCTGATGCTGCTGAAACAACGGGATTCTGCTACCGTTGCAGGACATTTGAGTGGAGAAGCCCCATTGAGGAAACCTTGGCAAAGGAGACCAAGGAACAATTCCAAGGTGCATAAGCGTGGAGATGCCACCGGACGGCGTTGATCTCCAGTAGGTGGCGCGGTCGTGCCGCTGTGTCGGCAGCCCTTACCACGGTGTCGACACTGTTGGAAGGATTCAGTTAGTCATTCGTCCGGATGCAACCATCTGTCCCAGGAACTGATCAACAACCGTGATCGTGTCGAGGCTTGGCTTTGTCAGGCGGTGGAAGCTGGTCATGCTGGTCATTGGGGGAGTCAATATCCCCGCTACGTCTGGCACCGGAATCAATTATAGAGAAACCATCTACGAAGCCCGTGAGGGGTCACGGGATTCCGGTGAATACCACGGTTACCCATTACAGCCAACACAGGAGGTTCAAGGGTTGCCATGACTGTCTCCTTTGCTTTCGACTGGGTGGACGACGCTGCTCCGTCGCCGGATGCGGCCATGGGGCAGACCATGGCCCAGTTATCGATTCAGGTGAACGGGGAAGTGGTGACGGCTGTATATGACCGCAGGAGCAGCGCGCGTCGCGACTACATTGTGGTTCCTCTCCTCAGCGTGGCGGAATGGGTGGTTGGCAACTGGTGCCACCTCTGGCATGAGCTTCCAGACACGACTGAGGAGATGGCCGGGCAAAAGACCGGTTTTGAGCAGCGCCATAACCTGGCGTTTGCCGGGGACGGGTTTCTCTGGCCAAAACTGACCATGGTTCCGTCGTCGGACGCCATGGAGCAGTTGCGATGGACCCCTTGGCAGCCTCGCTATGCCCGGATTAAGTTTGTGAAGGAGGGGAAAGCACGCGTCGCCTGTGGTCAATTGCAGAAGGAGTTGGAAGGAGTTGTCGAGGCCGTTCTGGAACGGCTGCGCAGCTTTGGCCATCAACAGGATTCGGTCGCTTCTGATCTCCAGGGCGCATGGAGCGCCATCAAGGCACTTGACCCTGAAGAGGATGAGTTTTGCCGTGCGGCTGCCCTGCTCGGGGTGGATCCCTTTGCCGTTGAGCAGGACATGGAAGAGGCAATCATTGCTTTCTGGCAACACACCGAGACGGCAATCCGCGAGGACATGCTCGCCAGCCCGGACGAAGCAACTCCCTGGTGCTTCCCGGTGGCTGGACCACACACGGGCACGGCTTGAGGGTGAGGACAACGGCAACGAATGGGCAGCCATCCGTGATGGGTTGCCACCTGTGCCGCTGGCCACGCCCTGGCAGCATGGCTATGCCTTGGCCAGGTCACTGCGCCACGCTCTGAGCTATGGCGATAGCCGGTTTGATTTTACCGCGCCGGGGCAACCTGCCTTGCATTACTGGGAAACGGCCATGCCGTCTAGCCGCATGGAAGGTCTGGTTTCAGCAGGTGGGCCAGCCTGTGCCATCACGAGTCAGAGGAGGGAAACTGCCAAGCGATTTGTCCTCGCCCGCGCCCTCGGGGACTACATTGGGCGGTCAGACGCTGGCTTGGGCATTCTGACCTCCATGGATACGGCGCGCCAAGCGCGATCCAGGGCCTTCGCAGCAGAACTTCTGGCGCCGGCTGAATCCCTGCGCCCTCGCCTCGCTGATCAGGGGGTGAACGTCCATGACCTGGGCCAGGAGTTTGACGTTTCCACTCAGCTGATCAACCATCAGATCACAAACCATGGCTTGCCGCAACCATACTCCAGCAGCGCCCATGGTTGATCGTGGTCAGCGCTGGGGCGTATTAAAATTGGTCTATCTTTGATTTGTAAGTTGCCAATCTTGCACACCTGTAAGTAAATATTGGATTTTACATTCTACACATTTTGGCAGAGCTTCAACAACGCCGACAGCGATGAATTCTCTTATTTTTATTGAAACATTTTTTACTTTCCATATTTTTGACAACGATTCTTGGGTCTGTATAGAATCTAAATCCACATCAGCTCATTTTATTATATAATCCGAGTTTTGGATAAGAGGAGGCGAGGGTAAGGTGGTCCTCTTACGGTGGTTGTGCGCTGTGGTCAGCCTGCTGAGGAGGGGGGGGGGAAGGAAGCCTGCTATGGCGTGCCATC
>NZ_FITM01000090.1 GCF_900047545.1 Candidatus Synechococcus spongiarum | reverse complement strand
TCGGCACCGCATCAATCAGCCGTGGTTGACCCGAGTTCCGGAGCGGGGTTGCTTTGCGTCTCCTGCACCTTGAAGGTGTTGTGCTCCTCCAGCCAGGCCATGGCCTTCTCCCGCAGCAGATCCCTTTTCACAAAGACCCGCAACTTGACGGGATTGAGCTTGCGAGCCTGTTTGGAGTTTAATTGCCTGCGCATGGCTCGAACACGTTCGTCCAGTTCGGTGTCCGCAACCGTTAACTGCTCTGCCTTGGCCACGGCCTCAAGGGCCAGCTTCCGCTGGAGACGATGGCGCGCTTCTTTCGATTTGAACGCTTCGGCCTTCTCCTGAAGCTCGTCGTTCAGCTTGAGATCCGAGTTCAGTCCCCGCGCCCTGCATTCATTCCTGAAGTCCTCGGTCACACCTTCCATCTCCTGTTCCAGCAGTGACTGGGGCAGTTCCACCTCCATGTCTTCACAGAGAAGATTGACCAGGGCATCCTGGCGATTGTCCTTGTTCTCCTCCCGGACCCGAATTTCAAGCTTCCGGCGCAAGGCGTCTTTCCATTGGGCCATGGTGGCAAACTCGCTCACCTTCTGCGCAAAGACATCGTCCAGGTATGGCAACTGACGCGCCTTCAGTCCACACAGGGTGATGGACCCATTGTCCATGAGTTCGTCTATTGGATCGTTGTCCTGATCAGCGTCCTCCTGCCCAGGGCTGTCGTTCTCGCCGCCCTTTTTATCTCCGTTGCCAGGCTCGTCAGTATCCTCGACAATCGCCTTGGTCTCCCCCACTGTCATGCCGACGATCAGAGACACAACCTTGGGCAGGACCTCGTGATTCTCCACCAGATCCAGATCAAAGGTCTGTGAGTTGCCAACATCCCGTGAGACGGGAGCAGGGACCACATCCCCATCGGACTGGTCCGCCTCGTCGGATTCATCAGGCTCATCAGGCTTATCCATGGAAGGCAGCGAAAAGTGGACCACTGCCACGTCCCCCATTTCCGCCGTGGTTTTCTCCACAGGCACCGTGGTGCTGGCCGAGAAGCGTTCCCGTTCCAGCACGTCCTCCAGCAGGTCTTCCACGGAGAGTTCTTCCACCTCCACGTCCAGATCGCGATAGGCCTTCAAGGTGGCGTTGGGACGCACGTCCGCCTCCATGTTCAAGATGAGGCTCTCACCGGGTTTGAACTGCTGAGCCAAGGCGTCAAACGAGTCCTGAAGCTGCAACTTCCCGAGCAGATCCAGGTCTTCGTCGTTGAGCACTTCCCGGGCCGTGTCCTCCAGCAGTTGCTCCAGGACCGTGATCCACACCTGCTGGGTGCCCAACTGCTGGAGCACGGCAGTTTGGGGAACGCGGCCAGGACGAAAGCCGGGCAGCCGCACGGTGCGGCACAAATTGCGCAGGGCCTTGTCATAACTGCGCTGACAACGCTCAGCCGGGACAAGCACCTCCAGGGCCAAACGACTCTGGGGACGTGGGGACGTCTTGACCTGAAGGTCAGAGGCCATAGCGGGGAGGAGTACAACAATTTGGGTGTGCCGATCTTAAGCAACCGCACCAGGGGCGGGGTCCAGTGGGGGCTTAAGCTGGGTTCAGAACCTCTGCGTCTTCCCTGTCTCCTTGAGCACTCGCCCGCCAACTGTTGCCGTACTGGGCGCCACGGGTGCTGTGGGGCGTGAGTTAATTCTGCTACTGGAGCAGCGGGATTTCCCCTTGGACAGGCTGAAACTGCTGGCTTCCCCCCGCTCTGCCGGCTGCCGACTCGTCTTTCGTGGTGAAGGCCTGACGGTGGAGGCGGTGTCGGGGGAGGCACTGGCTGGGGTTGATCTGGTGCTGGCCTCCGCGGGTGGCTCCATCTCCCGTCGGTGGGCTCCGGTCATGGGCGCCCATGGAGCGCTGCTGATTGACAACTCCAGCGCCTTTCGTCTGGATCCCCAGGTGCCCCTGGTGGTGCCGGAAGTGAACCTGGCCACGGCCAGTCGGCACCAGGGGGTGGTTGCCAACCCCAACTGCACCACCATCCTGTTGCTGCTGGCCCTGGCCCCCCTGCGCCGTCTGGCCCCCCTGCGCCGGGTGGTGGTTTCCACCTACCAGTCCGCCAGTGGTGCTGGTGCCCAGGCCATGGCGGAGTTGGAAACCACGAGCCGGGACGTGCTGCAGGGCCGACAACCCCGGAATCACGTGCTGCCCCATCCCCTGGCCTTCAATCTCTTCCTGCACAACTCCCCTCTGGACAGGAACGGGTACTGCGAGGAGGAATTGAAAATGCTCCGGGAGAGCCGCAAAATCCTGGCCCAGCCCGACCTGCGCCTGAGCGCCACCTGTGTCAGGGTGCCGGTTCTGCGGGCCCACGCAGAAGCCGTGAACATCGAATTCGACGCTCCCGTCTCGGTGGATGCCGCCCGACAGGTTCTGGCGGAAGCCCCCGGCGTGACCATCATTGACGACTGGGCCAACAACCGCTTCCCCATGCCCAGCGACGTGACCGGGAAAGACCCTGTGGCGGTGGGTCGCATCCGCCAGGATTCAAGCCATTCCAACGGGTTGGAACTCTGGCTCTGCGGCGATCAGATCCGCAAGGGAGCGGCCCTCAACGCGGTGCAAATTGCCGAAGCCATGGTGCGTCACGGCTGGCTCAAGCCCCCGTCACCATCCCCCAGGCACCCCGACCAAGACGCTCCCGTGCTGCAACCATGACCAACTCCTCCTTAGCCGCCCCTCTCTTTGGGCGCATCATTACGGCCATGGTGACCCCCTTTGATGGGGAGGGTGTCCTGAATCTGGCTGTTGCGGCCCGGCTGGCGGACCATCTGGTGAATACCGGCAGTGACGGAGTGCTGGTCTGTGGCACCACAGGCGAGTCGCCCACCCTCAGTTGGCAGGAGCAGGACGAACTTCTGCGGGAGGTGAAGGCTGCCGTAGGGTCACGGGCCATGGTCCTGGCCGGGACAGGGAGCAACTGCACGGAGGAGGCCGTAGCCGCCAGCCGCCGGGCGTTGGCCCTGGGTGCGGACGGCGCCCTTCTGGTGGTGCCCTACTACAACAAGCCTCCTCAAGCGGGCTTGGAGGCCCATTTCCGCGCCGTTGCAGAGGCGGTCCCCGACTTGCCGCTCATGCTCTACAATATTCCCAGTCGTACAGGCTGCTCTCTCCTCCCGGAGACCGTTGGCCGTCTGCTGAATTGCAACAATGTGCGGGCCTTCAAAGCCGCCAGCGGCACGGTGGAGGAGGTCACAAGACTGCGGGCCGTTTGTGGACCCTCCCTAGCGATCTACAGCGGTGACGATACCCTCACCTTGCCCATGCTCAGCCTTGGCGCCGCCGGCGTGGTGAGTGTGGTGAGCCATTTGGAAGGGTTGCGCCTCCAGGACATGATCCGGAGCCACTTCACAGGACAGGCCGCTGCGGCCCTCGCCCACCATGATCAGCTTCTGCCTCTGATGCGTGCATTGTTTCTTCAGCCCAACCCCATACCCGTCAAAGCAGCCCTGGAACTCCGGGGATGGTCCGTTGGTGCTCCGCGGCTCCCCCTTGTTGCTGCAGACGCAAGCCTCAAAACCCATCTGCATGACCTGATGCAGGACCTGTAGGCCGCTGCAACACCGGCCGCTCCTTTCCCCATAGCAGACTCTTCCACCGTCGTTTTGCCCATGACTCAAACCCCCAATGGCTCGGTTGAGCCGCTCCGCGTCATTCCCCTTGGCGGCCTCCACGAAATTGGCAAAAACACCTGTGTTTTTGAATACGGGAACGAACTGATGCTGGTGGATGCCGGCCTCTCCTTCCCCAGCGACGACATGCACGGGGTCAACGTGGTCATGCCCGATACCACCTACCTGCGCGAGAATCAGCACCGCATCCGGGGTATGATTGTGACCCACGGACATGAAGACCACATTGGTGGCATCGCCCACCACCTGAAACACTTTACGATTCCCGTCATCTACGGCCCCCGCCTGGCCCTGTCTCTCCTGAACGACAAAATGAAGGAGGCGGGGGTGAGTGACCGCACCAACACCAAAACCGTCCGACCACGGGACGTGGTCAAGGTGGGGAAGCACTTCAGGGTTGAGTTCATCCGCAACACCCATTCCATCGCCGACAGTTTCTCCCTGGCAATCACCACACCTGTCGGTGTCGTTATCTTCACCGGGGACTTCAAGTTTGACCACACCCCCGTAGATGGGGAGCGGTTTGATCTGCATCGCCTGGCCCAGTACGGGGAAAACGGGGTCCTCTGCTTGTTTAGTGATTCCACCAATGCGGAACTTCCCGGCTTTACGCCACCGGAGCGGGCAGTGTTCCCCAACCTGGATCTCCACATTGCCCAGGCCCAGGGCCGTGTCCTGGTCACCACCTTTGCCAGTTCGGTTCACCGGGTCAGCATGATCCTGGAGCTGGCCCTGAAGCACGGCCGCCGCGTTGGTCTTCTGGGACGCTCCATGCTCAACGTGATCGCCAAAGCCCGGGAACTGGGTTACGTCCGCTGTCCCGACCATCTCTTCCTCCCCATGAAGCAGTTGCGGGATCTGCCGGATCGGGAGTTGCTGTTGCTCATGACAGGCAGCCAGGGAGAACACCTGGCCGCCTTGAGCCGGATTGCCCGGGCTGAGCATCCCCACGTCCAACTCAAGACCACCGATACGGTCATCTTTTCCGCCAGCCCCATCCCCGGCAACACTATTTCCGTGGTCAACGTGATTGATCAACTCATGATGCAGGGAGCCACGGTGATCTACGGCAAGGACAAGGGCATTCATGTGTCTGGCCATGGCTCCCAGGAAGACGAGAAGTTGATGCTTGCCCTCGCCCGCCCCAGATTTTTCGTCCCGGTCCACGGGGAACACCGCATGCTGGTACAGCACTGCAAAACAGCCCGGTCCATGGGCATGCCGCCGGAATCCATGTTGGTGATCGACAACGGTGACGTGGTGGAGTTGACGCCGGAGTCCATCCGTCGCGGTGAACCCGTCAAGGCCGGCATTGAGCTTCTGGACAGCTCCCGCAAAGGGATCATTAACACCCAGGTGCTGAAGGAGCGTCAGCAGTTAGCGGAGGACGGCGTCCTGGTTGTCCACGTGAGCGTCAGTCCTGCGGGCCACATGGGCGCACCGGCGCGGGTGACCTTGCGGGGTGTAGCAACCTCCCTTGCACCGCAGCACTTTGCCGACTGGACCGACACCGAGGTGCAATGGGCGTTGGACAACCGCTGGCAACAACTCTGCCGAGGCGGGGACGATCTTCAAGACGTGGACTGGGTCGGCCTCCAGCGGGAGGTGGAGTTGGGTTTGCAAAGGCGGTTGCGGCGGGAGCTGGAAGTGGAGCCTTTGATCGTCGTGGTGGTGCAACCGACTCCCAAGGGATCGTCAGCCATCTACAAAGCTCCCACCACCGAGGAGAGGGGGCGCGCTGGTCGTGGCAGCGGGCGTCCCAACGGCGTTCGCCCACTGCAACGGAACGGTGGCGCCAACGGTCACAGCAAAAATCCAGCCCTTGTTGATCACCGTCACCTGAGTTCCAACGGCGCCATGACGCCTCAATCAACCTCACCATCCACCCTGGCTGACTCCGGGCCTGCGGTCAATGCCAACGGCGTTGGGCCAGCAGTGGAGATGGAGCGCAAACGCCGCAGTCGCAGTCGCACTGGCACAGGCTGACGGATCCAACGGCGCCACAGGAATCGGAGGGTTGGTGTCCGGATGGCCCTGTTTCTATTTGTCTGTAGGGATGGGGCGGCCCAGGTCCTGCAGATTGGCCAGTTGGGCGTAAAGACCACCTTGGGCCTTCAGTGCTTCGTGGGTGCCCGACTCCATCAGCTGACCACGGCGGAGCACCAGAATGCGGTCGGCAGACTCCACCGTGCTCAGACGGTGGGCGATGACAATGGCGGTTCTCTTCTCCAGGAGACTGGCCAAACTGCGTTGCAACGTGGCTTCCGTGGAGGGATCCAGGTGGGCTGTGGCCTCATCCATCACCAACACGTCAGGTTGACGCAGGACCACCCGCGCCACACCCAAAAGCTGTCGTTCCCCAGCGGAAAGATTGGCGCCCCGTTCCCGCAGTTCCGTGTCCAGTCCCTGGGGCAAGCTGCGAATGAACGGTCCCAAACCCAACTTCTCACAGGACTGCTGCAACCGGGCAGGGCTGATGGTTTGCCCCAGGCGCAGATTGGTGGCCACGTCCCCGCTGAAGAGGAAGGTGTCCTGGAGCACCACCCCAAGGCGCCGCCGCAACTCCTGTTGCGGTAGATCCCGGATGTTCACGCCGTCCAGGAGAATGCGCCCCTGCTGGGGTTCCCACAGACGGCAGAGCAGACTGATGACCGTGCTCTTGCCCGAGCCGGTGGCCCCCACCAGGGCGACGGTCTCGCCAGGGGCGATGCGGAAGCTCAGATCCCGGATCACCGGAACGTCATCCCGCACGTTGTAGGCAAAGGTGACGTGCTCGAACACCACCTCTCCAGTGGAGGTGGGACGGGGCAGGGGAATGGTTACCGGCCTGTCCTCAATGCGGATGGGTTCGTCCAGCAATTCACCAATGCGCTGCAGCCCCGTCAGGCCCGATTGAATGAACGTAAAACGCTCAGCCACCTGGCGCAGGGGATTAAACAGCCGCTGGGCGTAGAGCACAAAGGTCACCAGTGTGCCCAGGGCCAAGGTGTCGCGCACCACCAGCCAGCCGCCCACGCTGATCACCAGAGCAATGGCCGCAATGGACACCCACTCAAGCAGGGAGGAAATGGTGGCGTCCAACGCGACGGTCCGCATGGTGAACGCCTTGTAGCGGGACACGCCGGCGGCGCTGCGGGCGCTGTTGCGGGCCTGACGCCGAAACATCTGCACCACCTCTAGCCCTTGGAGGTTCTCCTGTAAATCCGCGTTGAGGTTGCCCAACTCTTCCCGCACCCGATAGTTGGCCCGGCGGTAACGGGTTTGCAGCGCAACGACGGTGCGCGTCACCGGCAGCAGAACGAGCAGCAACAGCAAGCCCAGACGCCAGTCCACCACCATCATGGTGGCGCCGATCACCAACAGGGACACCAACTCCGCCACCACACCGATGGCGCCGTTGCCAAACATTTCCGCCACCGCCTCCACGTCGCTGGTGAGGCGGGTCAACAGCAGCCCCACTGGGGTGCGCACGTGAAAACTCAAGTCCAGCCCAAGGGCATGGCAAAACAGGTGACCACGGATGCGGGCCGTGATCTTCTGACCCACGCTTTGCACCGTATAGCTGAGCAGTCCTTGCAACACCAGACCTGTAACCATGCTGAGGGCCAGGAGCACGATGAGCAGGTTGAGGGCGTTGACGGCACCCAGTTGCCCGAGCCAGGGAACCACAGGCTCCTGGCGGAGAAGGGACACTGCCTGACCCACCAGCAACGGCTGCAGGGCATTGCCGAAGGCCACGGGCAACAGCAGTCCTAGCGCCAACGCAATGGACTTGCGCTCAACCCGGAAGTAGGGCACCACCCGTCGCCAGCCCACGGGGCTGCCGGGATCGCCACGCCATTGTTGATCCGTGGGCGACGACATGGTTATCGCTGCCGGGACCGTATCTGGGCCACGTGCCGCACCGCTTCCACCACGCCCTGCAGCCTACCGCGATCCATGCGCAACGCCAGGGGATTTCCCACCAGCCGGGCCGTACTCAAGAACAGGTCTTCAATGGCCACCAGGCCATTCTCCTGCAGCGTGCGGCCCGTGGCCACCAGGTCCACAATGGCCTCCGACATGCCGGTGAGTGGACCCAACTCCACCGAGCCCTGCAGTTGGATCAGGTCCACGGGAAGATCCAAGCCGTCAAAAAACGTGCGGGCGCAGTGGATGAACTTGCTGGCCACCCGGCAGTGGGCAGGCAAATCAGCCGCACGGCGATAAGGGCTGCTGCATTTGACGGCAACGGCCATGCGACAGCCTCCAAACTCCAGGTCCACCAGCCTGGCCAACTCCAGGGGGTGCTCCCGCAGCACGTCGTCCCCCACCACCCCCAACTGGGCCTGGCCATAGGCCACGTAAACCGGCACGTCCGCATTGCGCACCAGCAAAGCACGCGCCCGGCCACAGGGGCTATCCACCATCAACTGCCGGTTGCCGGGTGCTGTCAGGGTGGAGAAGTCCAGGCCCGCCGCCTGCAGGCACGTGATGCTGTCCTGCAGCAGGGCTCCTTTGGCCAGGGCAACGGTGATCACGAAGCTTTTGCAGCAGCTTGAGCCTAAGGCTCACCATGGATGCGGCGCCGGGTGGTGGTGTCCGGGATCAAAAGTTGAACGTCCTCCAGTTGGCCCCCAAGGGGAAGCCGGGCCTCCCCCAGGAGGCGGGGGCGGCTCACCCCGTCCTCATCCGTGGGCTCCACCTGGCGCAGCCGCACCGTGACGTGTCCATTGACGCCGGCGGCTTGGGGACGCTGTGACTGGTTGGTGGCCAGTTGCTGCAGGGTGGGGACGACGGCTGCAACCGGCAGCGGCTCCTGCGGAGCAGCAATGACCAGGCCACGGCCGTTGTCAAACACGATCGGTACGTTCACGGCGCCGGGAACGGTTTGGCGCTCTTCATAGCTCAGGGCAAAGGCCATGAGGGACAGGGACAGGAGCACCGTAAAACTGCTGACACCCACCAGGCGGAAGCGGATCCCCCAGCGGGCCAGGAAACCGGCCACGGTGAGGACCATAAGGAGGATGCCCATGGCGCCAATCAACACACCGGCCTTGAACAGCAGAGGATCTACAATCATGGGACAGAGGAATTCCGGGCCGTTGACAGCGCAAACTTCAGTGTAAGATTAGGTTTTGCCCCTCTGGGGCCTGGGGCAGAAGCCGGCTTGATGGTTCATGGGCATCCGCTTTTGGCTCCACCTCTGCGCTCGGCGGTTGCAGCGACCAATCGAGGCCATGCTTATTGTTGCCGTGGCTCTGCTGTTGGGCTGGCTGGCCACGGATCAGGCCCTGGGCAGGATTTACCGCGGCCTGCGTCCCGACCTTGAAGAAGACTATAGCCGTGCGCTGGGCCGTCCCCTGAAGCTGGGTCCCTACCGTGGCCTGCGCTGGGGCGGACTCCATGTTGGTCCCAGCGAGATCTTGCCCAGCAAGGTGGATCTCACCCAACTGGCGGCGGATGGGCTGATTCTATTTGTGGACCCCTGGGCCAGCCTGCAACAGCGCCGCTGGGTGATTCACCTCCATGTCCAGGCACTGCAAGCGGACTGGCGTCGCAATGCCCAGGGCAACCTGTGGACCCCCCCCACCCGCCAGGGGCAGAGCTCCATGCCGGTGGAGTTGTGGCTCCATGCCCGCGATCCGGCCCAATTCCGGTTGTGGTGGCAACCTGTTGATGCCGATGCCACCCCCGCACCGGATCTCATGGGGGCTTTTGTGGGCCGGGTGGCATTTGGCCACCACCAGCACGGCATGGTGATCAAGGGCCGGTTGGATCTGGCCTCGCAGGGGGGCACCCTGTCTCTGGACAGTCACGGCATTCCCCTGGGCGAGTCCTGGAGCGCCCAGGGCGTTGCCCGTGGCATCCGGTTGGATGATCTGAGCCCTCTGCTGCTGGCCGGCACACCGGGGGCAGGCCTCTCCGGCCAGGTGGATGGCGACGTGACGGTGCGGAACTGGAACTCCCAGGACGGCGCGTGCCGGGGCGCCGTGGTGCTCAACAACCTCCAACTCCCGTTACAGGGGATGGACCCCACTGGGGAGTTGGCGACGCTGCACGCCGATCCCCTGTCCCTGCGCTGTGACGGGCGCCGTCTGCGGCTCTTGCCCGGCACCTTCAACATGGGTACCCTGGCCGGCCAGGTGCAGGGATCCCTGGGGTTGGATCAGCACCTGGACCTTCAGGCCAGTGTCAGCGGGCCTCTGCCTCCACCGTTGGCATCGCTGGGGGGCACCGCCACGGCGGATCTGCGGCTCCTGGGACCACTGACGGCGCCGGAGAGCCGCATCCAACTCACCATCACCGACTGGCACGGGCCTTCCCATGCAGCCGACGTGGCGGTTGACTCCCGGCCGTTCCCGACGCTGACGGCACAACTGACCAGCCACTGGCGCTCCGATGGAGACCAGCCCCAACTCCGGGCTTCTCTCCAGGCACAGGCGGGGAACAGTCAGGTGGTGATGGCCGGCCAACTCACCCCCACGCTGCAACTACAGAGCAGCACCATCAACCTGCAACCCCGGGATTGGCTGAAGGCGGATTTTTGGCCGGATCAACCCTACATAGGCTCCCTGACGGTGGCCCAGCCAGGGGCGACGCCGGAGATGCATCTGCAACTCCGCAACCCCCAGCTTCAGCAGGATTTCACCCTCCAGTTGGCGGAGGAGGTCCTCCGCGTCAACGGCAGCCTGGAGTTGGCTACCGGTCAGCAGCTTGGGATCACGGGCCAAGCCACAGGAGGGCAATGGCGGTTGGGGGCCACTCTGGCCGCCATGGATGTTGCTCCCGTGTTGGACAGGGTGCTGACACTTCCCCTGGCGTCGTCTCCCCTGAGTGTGACGGCCACAGCCCGGGGGCGGTATGGGGACAGTCCGTCTCCCGATTCCGGCCAGGATGGTCCCTTCCAGCTTGAGCAGGCCCTGCTCACCGCCAGGCTTCCCAAGGGCATTGGCACCGCCGCCGCCTCTCTCTTGCCGGGTCCTGCCCGACTCCAGCTCCGCACCACGGCACAGGAGCAGTGGTCCCTGCAGGTGGAGGCCCCCCGGATGCACAGCCATGGTGTTGTGGATTGGTGGCCGGGACGTTCATGGCAAGAGGCCGGTCTGGATCTGAGTCTTGCCTTGGAAGACGTTGACCTGGCGCCGTTGGGACTCCTGAACGGGACACTGACCATGGCGGGACAGGTGGGGGGGTCCCTGGCTCAACCCCGGTTCGATGGGGAACTGACGCTGGCCAACCTGGGGATGGCCTTGATCCGCTCTCCTGAGGGTTGGCACGGCACGATTGAATCGTTGAGCGACGGCCATGGTCTCCAGCTTGCCGCCAGGCGCCAGGACCCGGCTTCGGCGGAACTGGTCTCCACACTGGATGTGCGCGTCGACTCCGCCTTCCGGTTGAAGGATCTCAAGTTCCGTGCCGGAGACGGGCACCTGGATGTGACACCCACTGAGGAAGGCTACCGCTGGATGGCTCAGGACCTGTCCCTGTCATGGCTCCGGTTGGTGGGTGAGGATGAACAAGACACGGCCCATGGTGTGGAGTTGGCGGGTGTGCTCCAGGGAGAGGGAGAGGTGTCCCTGCTCCCTGGACGGATTCACGGGGACATGACCATTGACGGGCCACGCTGGGGGCCACTACGGGGTCATCGACTGGATCTGAACCTGGCGCAGGAGGGCCACCGGTTGAAGCTGGATGGCCGGTTACTAACCGATCCAACTCAGGGCCAACTGGCTGTGGCAGCGCAAATCGACCGGCAGCCAGGCACCCCCCAACCCTGGTCCATCCATGGAAGCCTTGACGGTGTTCCCCTGGGCACCCTGCGGCAGAGCGTGGCGCTGACCAGAGAGTTGCTGCAGGGCATCCGGACACAGGTGGGCTCCAGCCGGGATCTGGCCACCCTGACGATTGGCATGCCGGGAGAAACCCTGGCCATGCAGTTGCACCACTTGGCAATGGCACAGGAGCATTTGCAGAGCCTGGACGCCCTGCTGGCGCAGACCAACGGCCGCCAACTCCCGAACCTGGAGGGCCAATTGCACGGTGACGTGCACATCCACGGCGGCGCCCACCAGCCAGTGTGGGCCGCGGTGCGCACGGATCTCCATCTATGGCTGGTGGATGACGGGGTGAACCATGCCCTCGCCCACAACTATGAACCCTTTCACCTACGCATGGAGGGACCGTTGCAGGGCTCGGGTGCAGGCACGTTTGAATTTTCCAGCCTCCCCCTCAAGCTGCTCAACCTGCTAGCCAATCTCCAACTGCCCTGGCAAGGTTCACTGGCAGGCCAGGGACAGTACCAGGATCTTTTTGGTCAGCGGTTGGTCAGCTTGACGCTGGACCTGCAGGCGGGGCAATTTCATGGCCACGCCGTTCAACTGGAGCAGCCAGCCAGCCTGAGGCTGGAGGGTACCACCGTGGCTGTGGAGCTGACGCTACAGACCACTAACGCCACGTCCTTGCTCACCATCAATGGCCGGATGAATCTGGTGGGCGGCGAAGAGGCACTGCAACTGCACCTCTCGGCAGGGAACGAGGTGATGGCTACTCTGTCGTCCCTGAGCGACGGAACCTTGTCCTGGGTCCGGGGAGATGCCGATGCGACCGTGATGATTCGGGGACCGTTGCAGCAACCCGTGCTCAATGGCTATCTGCACCTGCGTGAGGTGGAGGGCCGCATGGCGGACATCCCCATCCATCACCTGAACAGCGTGATGCTGTTTGATCAAAACAATCTCTTTATTGAAGAGTTGGGGGCAACGGTTGGTGAGGCGGGCAGCATCAGCGCCAGTGGCTACCTGGGCATCATCCAGTCCTTGGCCACTGACGACCCCTTGACTGTGCAGTTGCAGGATGTGGACATCATCACGGCCAATGCCCAGTTCATGGCCAGTGGCGAGTTGGTTCTCCATGGCAGTGTCCAGGATCCGGGACTGGGGGGACGCTTACAAATCAGCAGGGGCGTGGTTCGCGCCAGTGGCAATGGAGAGACCAGCGCCATGGCAGCCACTTCGGCAGTCGGTTCAACGGCGAACCATGGGGACGGACTGCCGTCCCATCCCGTGGAGGACTTGCTGCGGAACTGGAACTGGCAAGAGCCCCTGGAACTGGCGGACCTGGATGACATTTCCCAACTGAAGCGTTCCTTGCTGCAGGCCATGGCGCAACTCCCACCCATCCACTTGCAGTCTCTGACGGTCCAGTTGGGACCGGAATTGATGTTGGAGGCTTCGACAGTGGCCAACTTCAGCATCGCTGGACAGGTGCGCCTCTCCGGATCCATAGGTCCTGATCTGCAGCCCGTTGGCCTGGTGGAATTCCTCCAGGGTCGGGTCAACCTGTTCACCAGTCAGTTCCGACTGGATCCGGATGCCCGCAACGTGGCGCTCTTCACTCCGTCAGGGGGGCTGATTCCCTACCTGGACGTGGCCATGTGGTCCCAGGAGGCGGATACAAGCCAGGAGCAAGGCCGGAACTTGTCCACCATCAGCGCTGCCGAGATCACCGGCAACGCCACCGCCTTTGATCAACTGAACCTAGTGCAGATCCAGGCCATGGTGGAAGGTCCTGCGGACGATTTCCCCGACACGCTCCGCTTGCAGAGCAAACCGCCCCGCTCTCAAGAGGAGCTGGTGGACCTGATTGGCGGCAATTCCGTCAACCGGCTGGTTCAGGGCAACACCAACTCCCGCTTGTTTTCCGTCGTTGGTCAGCCCCTGCTAGAGCCCGTACTGGGTCGGGTGAGTCATGCCCTGGGTCGTCGGGTCATTTTTGACGTCACTCCCACCTCCTTCACACCCCCCCCTGACGGTGACAACCAGCAGGGGACGCCGAAATTTGTCTTGGTGGGGGAGGTGGGACTGAACCTGAGCGACCGTGTGGATGTCACCGTTCTGGGCGCCTTGAACCGGAAGGACTTGCCACCGCAAGCCAAGCTCAGCTTCCAACTCACACCCTCCCTGGCGACTGAGATCACAGCGGAACGGGACGGTTACGTTAAGGGGGTCCTGCAACTCTCGTCCCGCTTCTGATGCCCCAAGTCGTTGGTGTGGATATCGGTGGCACGGCCCTGAAGCTGGGCCGCTTTGACGGTACGGGCCGTTGCCATGCCCACCTGGAACTGACCACCCCTCAACCGGCCACACCAGGGGCGGTCACCACCACCCTGCTGGAGGGTCTGGAGCGCCTGGATCCCCACCGTCAGGCGTCAGGCGTCGGGGTGGGTGTGCCCGGTCCAGCGGATCGGGCCGGCCGGGTGGCCCGATTGGCCATCAATCTGCCCGGTTGGCGCGACGTGCCCCTCGCGGATTGGTTGGAGGCCCAGCAGGAACGCCCCGTGACCATCGCCAACGATGCCAACTGCGCTGCCCTCGGGGAGCTTTGGCTCGGTGCCGGGCGGGGTGTGCAAGACCTGCTCCT
>NZ_FITM01000085.1 GCF_900047545.1 Candidatus Synechococcus spongiarum | reverse complement strand
ACGGACGTGACCGGTTTTGGGCTGTTGGGGCATTTGGGGGAGATGGTGCAGGCATCTCCCCCCGGCATTGGGGTTCAGCTTGATCCCCATAGGATTCCCGCCTACGCCGGCGCCCTGGAGTTATTGAGGGCTGGCACTGCCAGCACCCTGGCGCCCCATAACACCTCTGCTCTGGAGTTGTTGGCACCCCAGGGAGCAATCCGGCTACGGCGGGAGCCGGATTCTGCCCTGTGGGGGTTGTTGGTTGACCCACAAACCTGTGGTCCGTTGCTGGCGGCTGTGCCGGCCCATGAGGCCACAGCCCTGTTGGGGGCCATGGCGGCCAGCTATTTTCAAGGTGCCATTATTGGAAAAGTAGACAATATCTAAGTCTGGGCCGTAGAGTCTATATGCATCATAAAGGTTTTCCCGTCACTTCCCTGGGGACCGTTATTGCTTCATGCTCCCAGCAAGCTGCGCGCCTTGGCCAACAGTTGGGCCAGTTCCGGGTCGTCGTCCAGGGCCTTGCTGACGCAGCGAACCGCATAGAGAACCGTCGTGTGGTTCTTCCCACCGAAGCGTTGACCAATTTTACCGAGGGACAGGCTGGTGTGTTGCCGTAGCAGATACATGGCCATCTGCCGGGCCCGGCTCACGGTCCGTTTGCGGCTACTGCCCTGCAGGTCGCTCGCCCCCACTGCAAACACCTGGGCAACGCTGTCAATCACCCGTCTTGGCCTCACCTGCACTGGCTCAGCGGACAGGTCAAGAATGGGCGCCACCGCCTTGGTGGTCGGCGGCAGGCCCGTAATCGAGCAGTAGGCCACTGCCCGGGTCAGCGCCCCTTCCAGTTCACGGATGTTGGAGGTGAAATGGCAAGCAATGTAGTGAAGCAACTCTTCAGGCAGGTTCACCTTGTCCTGGTCAGCCTTTTTATGGAGGATGGCCATACGGGTTTCCAGGTCGGGGGACTGGATATCAGCCACCAGACCCATGGAAAAGCGGGAGATGAGCCGCTTCTGGATACGATCGATCCTGCCGGGAGGGCGATCACCGGCCAACACCACCTGGCGTCCCGACTCATGCAGCCAGTTGAAGGTGTGGAAAAACTCCTCCTGCGTGTACTCCTTGCCCTGAATGAACTGGATGTCGTCCACCAGGACCAAGTCTGCCTCCCGGTAGCCCTCCCGGAAGCTCTGCATCCGGTCTTTACGAATGGCCGTGATCATCTCGTTGGTGAACTGCTCGGTGGTGACGTATAAAACCCGGTCTTGGGGGTTGGTCCGCAGACGGTGATGGCCGATAGCCTGCATGAGGTGGGTCTTCCCCACACCAACGTTGCCGCAGAGAAACAGGGGATTGAAACTCTTGCTGGTGGACTCTGCCACGGCCATGGAGGCTGCATGGGCCATGTAGCTGTTGCCCCCCACCACAAAACGGCTGAAGAGGTAGCGGGGATTGAGGCCCCTGCTCGTGGTGGATTGACGGCATGGCACCGGGGGGCCAACGGTCGCAGCTTGATGGGAGGCATCAGTCCTTGGGGGATCAGCGCTCGGACCACCCACACCATCAGCCTTGGTGAAAGGCAGTCGGGGTGGCGCGTCTTTGATGTGTACCCGCACCGGCCGCTCAGCGATGGCGGAAGCCAACTGACTGATCAGGGCTTGGTAGCTCTTCCGGAGCCAATTGGCCGCAAAGGTGCTGGGGGCAAGAAGCTCCAGACACTGTCCGTCAAACCTTGCCCCCCCAACAGGGTGGATCCAGGTGGCATAGGTGGGTTTGCTCAGGCTCTTCTGGAGTTCATGGCAGACATCACGCCAGAGTTCGGCACCGAACTGATCTTGATCCAACGGAGCGCTTGACCCTTGCTTGAAGGTGGGTTCAGGCTTCAACCTCTAGCAGGAACTCCTTTGCCGTGGACGTGGCCCATGAGCCACACCAACAACTGCACGCCCCTGTTCTGATCGGGGGACTTTTGTGGAACCATCAGCACCGCCCCTTGCTGGGGCATGAATAGAAGACCTAAAATTCACGTCTCTCGTGGACCACGGGGTGAACCGATTCCCTGACTGCCAGCGCCACCGTCCCGTGCAATGTTCTCCACGGCCCATGTCCACCCACGGTCTCCTGCTGGGCCTGTGCTTCCTCCTCGGGGGCTGTGCTTCCCTGCTTCCCCGCAGCCATGGTCCTGCCGAGCGCTCCCTGTTGGAATCCCACCAGGGAGACTTTGTCGTTGCGGCGGTGGAAAAGGTGGGTCCCAGCGTGGTGCGCATTGACACCCGTCAAGCGCGGTCCCCTTTTCCCCTCTTGCCAGGGGGTAGTCCCTTTGACGACAATCCTCCCGAAGGCCAGGGTTCCGGCTTTATCACCCGCTCTGACGGCATCGTGCTCACCAACCACCACGTGGTGGAAGGAGCGGAAAGGGTGACGGTGACCTTGCCCAGCGGCCGCAGTTACCCGGGTCGGGTGGTGGGCTCAGACGTGGTGACCGACCTGGGCATCGTCAGGATTGACGGCGCCAACAACTTGCCTGTTGCCCCGCTGGGCGACTCCGATGAGATGAGGCCCGGGGAATGGGCCATTGCCATTGGCAACCCTCTGGGCCTCAACAACAGCGTGTCCTTGGGCATCATCAGTGCCATCGGCCGCACAACCGGGGTTCCGGAGGGATCACGGGTCTCCTACATCCAGACGGACGCGGCCATCAATCCTGGCAATTCCGGTGGACCACTGATTAACGAGCGTGCCCAGGTGATTGGCATCAACACGTTCATCCAGACGTCCCCAGGCGGTGGCATCAGCTTTGCCATTCCCATTAACAAGGCCCGGGAGATTGGCGAGCAGATCATTGCCTATGGGCGAGCCAGCCATCCGTTCATGGGGGTGAGCTTGCGGCGCATCACCCAGGAGCTTGCTGCCGAGATCAACCAGGAAGGGGCCAACTGCCCTTACCCGGAGACCGATGGAGTGGCTGTGGTGAACGTGCTGCGGGACAGTCCGGCTGAGCAGGCTGGTCTTCGGTCCTGTGACGTGATTCGGAGCGTGGCGGGGGTGGAGGTGAGCACACCCGCCCAGGTGCAGGTGCAAGTGGATCGGGGCCGTGTTGGC
>NZ_FITM01000114.1 GCF_900047545.1 Candidatus Synechococcus spongiarum | reverse complement strand
GGCTTCCAACTTGAGACCCTGGGGAAGGAAGGGGGTGCAACGCTTGCACAGGCTTTTACGGAAGTTGTGGATCAAGCCAAGACTGACCTGGTGTTGATCGTGGACGAGGTGCAGCAGGCCATCACCAGCGAAGACGGCCATCAGATGCTCCTTGCCCTGAAGGCGGCACGGGATGCCGTCAATCTCCAACCCCACATGCCGGGCAATTTCCTGTTCATTGGTACGGGGTCCCACGGTGCCCAGATCAGTGAACTCACCACCAGGCGTAACCAGGCATTCGCGGGAGCCACGTCTCTCCCCTATCCCGTTCTGGGAAGGGATTACGTGGAGCACGTCCTGCAACAGCTAGGGGAAGCTGGCATCACGCCGTTGCCGTCGCTGGATGGGGCTGTTGCCTGCTTCGAGACCCTGGGTAACCGGCCAGAGGAGCTTCAGCAGGCCCTCAGGCAGATGCACGCCGCTGCATCCTCGGGTGTTGAACCCGACACACTCCTACCAGTGATTGCCAACACGCTGCGCTCCAAGGCCGTGGACATTGAACTGGGCAAGGTGGAGGGGATAGGTGGCCTGGCGTTGGCTGTCTTCAGCCGTGTGGCCCGTGTCGATGGCAATGCCCGCGGCCTCTTCTCAGCAGAGGCTGCCACCGAGTACGCCAAGGCGATTGGTCGTGAGGTGCGAATTGACGAGATTCAGCCTGTGGTCAACGAGCTGGTGGCAGAAAATATCCTCATGCACCCCAGCCACGGCCACTACGAGGTCACCGATCCCTATGTAAAGGAGATCTGGCGTGAGCATCAGGCCTGACCGCCAGAGACGTGAGCGGAGTGGGGCTAATGCAATCATGGGCCGGCTTCCACCCGGCCCTTAACACGGATCCAACAAGGCCAATCGAGCAGCACCCGTGAGCAGGTATTGGATGGGATCGTTCCCGTGGCGCGGCAGGGCCTCAACCGCCACGGCGCTGCCCGGATCTTGAAGGATCTGGGACACAGCTGGTTGGGAGAGCTTCCAGATCTTCTGCAGTTGCTTCTGGGTTTGCGGAGCAGCGGCATCTTTCGCCGCCCAGGCTTCCAACCGTTTCCATGTGGCGCTGCCCAATTGTCGCTTCAGCTCCACTCGTTGGGACCCGTGCAGCACGGTGAATAGGGCGTCCCGGCTGATGGGGGCCAGACTCCCAGGTGCAATGGTCTGCTGCTGCTCGGTGATCAACAGTTCAACAACCCCATCCTCCAGAGCCCGCAGCATGGCCCGCAGGTCCCCACGAAACAACTCGTACAACTCCTGAATCACGGCAGCATCCACCGGGGCAGGCTGGGGACCACTGGTGTCCAGTTGCAGCGCCTCGTAGCGCTTCTGGAGCAGGTGCTCCACTTCAGCGAGGGACAGAGCGTCCAGCACCAGCGGTTCGGAGAACACCGAGCGCACCTGAGGATGGCGCAACACCGCTGTGCAGACGGCATCGGTTGTGCCCACCACAATCAGGTGCAGACCCTCCAACACCAGCGCTTGATCCCGCACAGCCCGCAGCTTGTCGGCCGCCTTCTGTGCATGGTCTGTGCTGATGTTTTCCAGGTTATTGAGGTGCAGCAGGACACCCTGAGCCCCTTGCTCCAGGGCATAACCCAGCAGATTGTGGAGCACCCGCGGCCCATCCAGCAGCAGGGCGCTGGGAGGCTGGGATACCTCCTCGCTGCGGGAGACACTGCCACTGAAGCCAAAAGCGCCAACGGTGAGCCCACCGCCATGGAGCCGGAAGCTGCTGACCAACTGCTGTGCTGTCTCCACCTCAGGCCCCAAAGCGCTGGCACAAGCGGCCGTTACCGCCCCGTAGACACCGGACAGTACTTGACCTAGCAGGTCCAGACTGCTGGCCTCCGGGGTCAAGGCAATGCTCTTGGGGGCAACCCAGTAGCCGGCATCCCTGGCCTCGGCCTTCACCACCTCCACCAGGGTGGTTTTGCCGATGCCGGGCCTGCCGGCCACCGCCTGCCGGGAACCGGTCAGGCTGCCCTCGATCCGAATCAGCAGCTTCTGCAACTCCCTTTGCCGACCGACAAAGAGAGAAAGGGACGTGTTCCGGGCATTGCGGCTGAGGCTATCCTGAAAATAGGGGGAACCCCGCAGGTTGTAAGCCTGCCAGGGATGGGGACGGTGGGTCATGGCATTTGGCAGAGGATGCTCAGGAGA
>NZ_FITM01000088.1 GCF_900047545.1 Candidatus Synechococcus spongiarum | reverse complement strand
GCCCGCACACCCTCACCATTGAAACTATGGCGGGTCCCATGGGCACCAGGCTGCAGGACCAGGGACAGGTGACGGTGGACATGGGGGAGCCCCACCTGGAGCCGTCGGCCATTCCCACCACCTTGGGGGTTGATGCTAGGCAAGTGGTGGCTGAACGACTCCTGGTGACGGGTCAGGTGCTGGAGGTGACGGCCGTGAGCATGGGCAATCCCCACGTGGTGATCCCCGTGGCGGACGTGGACCAGGTGGATCTGGAGCAACTGGGGCCTGCACTGGAAACCCATCCCGCCTTCCCCAATCGCACCAACGTGCATTTTCTCCAGGCGCTCAATGATCAGCACCATCGCCTGAGGACGTGGGAGCGGGGGGTGGGTCCCACCATGGCCTGTGGCACCGGAGCCTGTGCCGCAGTGGTGGCCGCCCATCTGCTGGGGCTCGGCCAACGCAAGGCTCGGGTGACCCTCCCCGGCGGCACCCTGACCATCCACTGGCGCGACGACAACCACATCTTCATGACGGGGCCTGCCCAGCGCACCTTTATGGGCCAGGTGGTGTTGGATTCACTGGGGACTGAAGCGGAAAACGAAGCCACCGGCAACACGGAAGCAGCGGCCCAGGCCAGGGCCATGGCGTTTCTGGCCAACACCTCCCTGGACGAGATGCTGGAGTTAGCTGCCAACTCCCTGGCCCAACGCACCCAGCGGCGCGGCGGACCTCCCGTCACCCCTCCCGGTGAACCGGTGCCGGACTGGGACCACCGTGCCCACTGAGCCGCGCCTCTATCTGGATGGCTGCGCCACCACGCCCCCCAGCCCAGGGGTGCGGGCCGCGGTGGCCGCTGCCCAGGAAGATCTGTGGGGCAATCCCTCCAGCCGCCATCAGGAGGGTCGTCAGGCCTGTCTCGCGTTGGAACGCTCGCGGGAGCAGGTGGCCCAACTGCTGGATGTGCCGCCGGATTGGGTGGTGTTCACCAGCGGGGGCACCGAGGCCAATCACCTGGCCATCCACGGGGTGCTGGGCGCTGTGGGGGGAGCCGCCGTCTGCTCGGCGGTGGAACATCCCGCAGTGGGCAACCTGTTGCACGACCGTCAGCGGGCGGCAACTCGGCTGGAGTTGCTGCGCCCTGACAGCCAGGGTCGTCTCAGCAGAGCGAGCCTGCTGGAGCGCCTCCATGAGGGACCGGTGGACCTGGTGTCGGTCATTGGGGCCCAGAGCGAAGTCGGCAGCCTCCAACCCCTGGCCACCATGGGCGCCATTTGCAGCAGCCGTGGCATTCCCTTTCATAGCGACGGGGTTCAACTCTGTGGCAAGACGCCCTTGTACACCCGCTGCTTGGGGGTGGATCTGCTCACCATCTCCGCCCACAAATTCTGCGGTCCCAAGGGGATTGGCGCCTTGATCCGCAACCCGCGCCTCTCCTTGACGCCCCTGCATCTGGGGGGGGGTCAGGAATCGGGGCTACGCTCCGGTACGCCGGCGGTGCCGCTGGCGGTGGGCTTTGGCGTGGCGGCCCAGGAGGCGAGGCGGGCGCTGGAGCAGCCGTCGGTGCCCCTCTGGCACCGCTGGACACGCCAGTTGCGGGAGCAACTCTGGAGCGTGCCGGGGATTGAACCAACTGGCCATCCCGAGGACCGCCTCCCTGGTCACATCAGTTGTCTGGTGGGCACACCGGGGGGTGAACCACTGGAGGGCAGCCGTGTGGTGCGGGCCTTGGATGGCTGTGGCTATGCCGTGAGCAGTGGCTCCGCCTGCCGCTCCGGTTCGGCCCAGCCCAGCACGGTCCTGCTGGCCATGGGCATTGACCCGGCCCGGGCCCGCAGTGGATTAAGGCTGTGCCTCGGCCCCTGGCTCTGTGGCAGAGACACTGCTGTGGTGGAAGACCGCCTCCGGGAGCTGCCCCAGGTGGTGCGCCAACTCTGTTGCCGCCTTGCTCCCCTGAGCAGGCCTGAATCGGCCCGGCAGACTCGTTGGTGATGCTTCATGTCTGTTGTTTCTGTCCTTAGCCCATGGATCTCCCCACTGACCTCAACGCCGCCCGCCGCCAATGTGCCGCCGCCCTGGAGGCCGCCCTGGCTGATGGCCTGACCCGCCTGCAAGTGGATTTGCGGTTTGAAGGGCTGCGTTGGCCTACCGTTGCCCATGGGCTGTGCCAGGCGTTGCAGCAGCGAGAGAACCGAGGGACCGTTGTGCTGGCCTTTGCCGACATGGGGGCAGCAGCCTTGGCCAGGCGGGATTTTGACCGTTCTGCGGCCGCAGCCGTCACCTTTGCTGATCTCGCCAGTGGCCGCTGCCCGGCCAATGCCCCCCTGTACATGGCTGTGACCCCCACAGCACCGGATTTCACGGCCTTTGAAACCGCCTGCACAGCCCTTGGGGAGCGTCCCGTTATTGTCCTGAATCCCAGGCTGGAGGATGCTGCGGTGGGCATCGGCAGCATCGCCCGCGCACGACGGCGCGGCTTCCTGGCCCGTTGGCACTTGGTGTACGGGCTCTATCCCTTGGAGCAAGCCGCCCTGGCCTATGCCCACCCTGGCCCTTGGCAGCTGTTCCGGGAAGATCCCGACGGCTTTCGCCTTATGGCATCTCTCCCCCAGCGACCGGACGGGAGCGCCATGGACCAGCTTCTGGGGCAAGACCGCTTGGCCGGAGGACTGGCCAGGGCAACCGATGACCTGCTGCAACAGATGGGTTGAGCCAGGCTCAGCCAAGGGCCGTGGCTTTGATCGGCAGCGCCTGACCGAGAAGGCCACCAGGTCTGGCAGAGGCTCCGGAGCATCGGTACCATCCGGTTCAGCACGTCTTCCATCGCGCCATGAAACTTTGGCTGCGTCTCCATCCGGTGGATCTGGGGGCCCTTGTGGCCCTGACCCTGGCCGCGGCCGGCCTGCTCTGGAGCCCCAAGCTGATGACCGGTTTGGCCGCCGCTGGTGGCTATCTTGAACCCATTGACGTGATTGTGGACATCAAGCACATCCCCGTAGCGGACCCGGACGCCCTCCTGGCCAGCATCAAGGAGGAAGGGGAAACACGGCTTGTGGTGCGCAACCAGCCCTCCGGAACCCTTCAGGTGCTGGATGGGCACCTGCGGCACCGCCTGGTGGCCCTGGCGGATGGCACCACAATCCCGGATCCCAATAATCAGGAGTTCGCCACGTTTGATGCCCAGCTGGTTCTCCAAGGGCAGGGGCAGGAAACCAGAACCGGCTTTGCCCTGGGGGACACCAACCTCAAAATTGGCGTTCCCATTGAAGTGGAGGGCAGGCTGTACCGCCTGAAGGGCGTGGTCAGCGGACTGGCCAAGGGGGACGGCTGATGGGGAATCAGCGCAAGCGTGCAGTGCTGCTGGGGCTGATGCTGCCCCTCTTGTCAACGCCTGCAAGTTATGGCCAGGGCCTGCTGGAGCTGCTGGATCAGGTGGCCGGCGGTGAACCCGTTACGGTGGTGGCCCATGACGCCCCTGGACATGGGGCTGCCACAGAAACCGCTGCCCCGAAGACCGTGGGGGCGGCCACGCCGCCGGGGCAGATTCCTTCCCTGCCAACACCCTCTACGGCACCGCAAGAGCCCGCCCTCCCATGGCTTGCTCCGCCCCCATCCCTGGCGGCCCTCGTCCGCTTGGAGTCCCATGTGAGCTGTGCCCCGCTGCAGCGGGAGGTGTTGGCCATCCTGGGCAGTGAACGCTCTGCCTGGAGTGTGACGGTTGCCGATTCCTTCGGTCGCCTGATGGCGGATGTCAACGGCCATGTGCCCCGTATTCCCGCCTCCAACCAGAAACTCATCAGCACCGCCCTGGCCGTTGACCGCCTGGGGTTGAACCACCGCCTCAAAACCTCCCTCTGGCGCCTGCCCAACGGCACTCTGCGACTGGAAGGGGAGGGGGATCCCGGCTTTGGCCCCCAGCAGGTGGCGCGCATGGCGGCTGCCCTCTCCGGCCATGGTGTACACACAGGCACCGTCAACATGGAGTTTGAAGAGTTGGTTCCCCGACACTGGTGGCCTGCAGATTGGCACAGTGCTGATCGCAACTGGTATTATGGCGCTCCGGTAACGCGACTGGCGGTGAGCGCCAACAGCAGTGGGGATTACGCGGTCTCTCACCCCCCCAAGCGGCTGGCGGGGATTTGGAGCCAGGCGCTGAATCGGCAGGGGTACAGGTTCGAGTGGGCGGAGGTGCCTGCGGACTCACCCAACCCACAGGGCAGTCAGTTGATCCACGAAGAGTTGTCCCAGCCACTGCAATCCCTCATGTCCCGCGCCAATACGGACAGCCACAACAACACCGCAGAGGTGCTGCTCAGGGTGGGCAGTGGAACATGGAATCTGACTCAAGCCAGCCAGGTCACCCTGCAATGGCTCAAGGACAAGAACCTTCCCGTGGACGGGGTTACCATTGCCGACGGCAGCGGCCTGAGCCGCTCCAACCGCAGCACCACCCGCCTCTACACCAGTCTGCTGCTCACCATGCAGCACCACGCCAATGGGAGCAAATGGTATGGAACCATGGCCGTGGCCAATCGCACGGGAACCCTGGAGCGTTTTTCCAGTTCACCATCCCTGACAGGGAAGTTTGTGGGAAAAACGGGCACCATCCGTGGTGTGAAGGCACTCTCCGGCCGGATGGCCACCCCCCATGGGTATCGGTTTTTCAGCGTGCTGGCCAATGGTTCGGCGGAACCAAGCTCCCGCATGGTGGGCATTCTGGAGGCGGTGCTCAAGCACTCCTCCTGTCCTCGTGTGCTCTGAACTGGGTGGTGGCGACAGTTCCCTGGGGGGCGGTGGTCCGCTGCCGTGGTGTGGCCGTTGGGCGGTCATGGGCAGAGACGGCTGCACTGCCGCTCCCCTGGCGCGTGGCGCACACCACCTGCTGAAGGTCCCGCAGCTTATTGCTGAGATCGTCCAACACCTGCCGGGCGTAGTGGTCAGCCTCCTGTCTGGTGGCCGTGGCTTGCCGCGCCAACTCTTCACAGTGGGCATGGGCCTTCTGGCATAAGGTCCGCATGTCCTGCCGCATGTCCTCAACTTCCCGCTGGGCACGTTCCTTGCGTCTGACCTTCTCTTGATTGATGCGCTCCAGTTCTTGCAGCGCCTGGAGGCGCCGCTGCTCCAACTGCTTATTCTGCTCCTCCTTGCGGATGATGTACTCCTGCTCTAACTGGCTGCGACGGGCCGCAAATTGCTGCTCAGTTTGCTCCATCTTCTTCTGCAACACTTGCTCCTGCTGGGCGACGGCCTGCCGCGCCTTGTCCAGCATCATGTCCCGTTGTGCCGCCGCCTCGGCCAGCACCTGCTTGGCACGACGTTCACCCTCCTGGACAGACTGCTGGATTACCTGTTCCCGCTTGTCCTTGACCTGCTGAATGATGGACGCACCCTGGACTTGGGTCTGCTTCAGGTAGTCCTGCCGCTGGTCGATCAAGGCCTGGGCCTGTTGAAAGGTTGGGGGGAAGCTTTCGCGAATCCGGTTCAGAGCTTCGATGACATCATCCTCGTCCACCAGCAACATCCCGGTCAGTGGCAGGCGGAGACCTTGCAGGACGATCTCCTCCAGTTGATCCAGTTGATCCAGCATGACGTCAAGTTCTTTGCTGGAAGACGACACAGGGGACGGACCCATGGCACAAGGGGAATCGGCTAACCCGAATTAAAGTGCCTGTTCAGGTCTTCTGCCACTGCTGCGGGGACCATATGGGACACATCACCACCAAAACGGGCCACTTCCTTGACCACGGAACTGCTCAGAAAGCTGTGGCGGGCCGCCGTGGCCAGAAACAGGGTCTCCACCGTGTCACACAGGGAGGAGTTGGTGTGGGCCAACTGCAGTTCGAATTCGAAGTCGCTCAAGGCCCGCAAGCCCCGCAAAATCACGGTGCAACCCTGCTGGCGGGCAAAGTTGGCCGTCAGACCGTCGAAGCTTTTGACGGAGACGTTGGTCAGATCCGCCGTGGCCAACCCCAACTGCTGCTGCCGCTGCTGGAGAGAAAACGCCGGGGTCTTGCCGGGATTGCGCAACACGGCCACGAGCACCTGGTCAAAGAGACGGCTGGCCCGCTGAATCAGATCCAGGTGGCCGAGGGTGACAGGGTCGAAGCTCCCGGGGTAGAGGGCACGCACGATTGGCACTGGTGAGACCCCAAACGGGGAATGGCTGCCACACTAAATTGGACACAATGCGGTAAGCCCCATGGATCTTGATGTTGCAGCCAAAACAACCCTGTTGAAGACAATCCCCCATGGCCTGTTTATTTGCGGGGTTGCGGAAGCTGACGTGGTCAACGGCTTTACGGCAAGCTGGGTGACCCAGGGTTCCTTCAAGCCCCCTCTGGTGGTGGCGGGCGTGCGGTCCGATTCCACCAGTCACGGCATGATTCAGCGTACGGGGTGTTTCAGCTTGAACGTGATGGAGGTGGGGCAACAGGAGTTGGTGGCCAAGTTCTTTCGCCCGCAAGCGGCTGTTGGGGGACGCCTGGCCGAGGTTCCCTATCGCTTGGGACCCTTGGGGCTGCCCCTGTTGGAGAATTGCCTGGGGGGGCTGGAATGTCAACTGGTGGGCCATGTGGCTGCCGGTGACCACACCGTGTTTGTGGGTGAGGTGAAGACCGCGGTGCTCCACCGGGAGGGGGAGGCCCTCACCCTGTCCCACACCCGCTGGACCTATGGGGGGTGAGGCCGCGGCAACCCGTGCCTGTGCGTTGCGCAACGCACGGGCTGGCGGCTTGCTGCAACATGCGGATGAACTGGAAACTCGGCTGCGGGAGATTCCCCTGGAGCCGGGTTGTTATCTGATGCGGGATCGGGATTCCCGTGTCCTCTACATCGGCAAAGCCAAGAGGCTCCGCGTACGGGTGCGGAGCTATTTTCGCGGCCATGAACTGCTGAGCCCCAGGATTCAAATCATGGTGCGGCAGATCCACGACATTGACTTCATCGTTACCGATAGCGAAGTCGAGGCGCTTGTGTTGGAATCCAATCTGATTAAAGAGCATCAGCCCCACTACAATATCCTCCTCAAGGACGACACCAGCTATCCCTACCTTTGTATCACCTGGAGTGAGGACTACCCCCGCATTTTTATCACGCGCCGGCGCCGTCTTCGCTCTCCCCAGGATCGCTTCTACGGTCCCTACGTGGACGTGGGTCTGCTGCGCAACACCCTGGCTTTGGTGAAGCGGGCCTTTCCCCTGCGTCAACGCCCCCAACCCCTGTACCGGGATCGAACCTGCCTTAACTTCGACATCGGCCGTTGCCCCGGCGTCTGCCAGCAACGCATCAGCCCTGAGACCTATCGCGGCACCCTCCGCAAAGTGGCCATGGTGTTTCAGGGGCGCAACGAAGAGTTGCGTGTCCTCCTGCAGGAGCAGATGATTCGCGATGCCGAACGGCTGGACTTCGAGAAGGCCGCCCGGATTCGGGATCAGTTGCAAGGTCTGGATCGACTGACCGCTTATCAAAAGGTGTCCTTACCGGACGACCGGCTCAGCCGGGACGCCATTGCCATGGCTGCCAGCGATCAACTGGCTTGCGTGCAGTTGTTTCAAGTGCGGGCCGGCAAGCTGGTGGGGCACCTGGGATTTCATCTGGATCCCCAGGCGGCACCGCCAGGTCATCTGCTGCAGCGGGTGTTGGAGGAGCACTACAGGGATGTAGAGTCCAGTGAAATCCCCCAGGAAATTTGTGTCCAACATCCCTTGCCGGAAGCGGACCTGCTGGCCGCCTGGCTGAGCCAAAAGCGGCAGCGGAAAGTTCACGTCCTAACGCCGCAGCGACAGCAGAAGGCGGAGCTGGTGGAGTTGGTGGAGCGCAACGCCGGCTTCGCCTTGCAGCGGGCCCAGCGCAGTTCCCAGGAGCAACAACTCGCCCTGGAGGATCTGGCCCAACTCCTGAACCTGGATCACCTCCCCCGGCGCATTGAGGGCTACGACATCAGCCACATTCAGGGCAGTGACGCCGTGGCCAGCCAGGTGGTGTTTGTCCAGGGTCTGGCCGCACGACAGCACTACCGTCGCTACAAGCTGAAGTCCAGCAGCATCGCCCCCGGCCACAGCGATGATTTCATGGCCATGGCGGAGGTGATGAGGCGTCGTTTTCGGCGCTGGTCCCAAGCCAAGGCAGAGGTAGAGGACATGGGTTGCCACCGCCGCCAGGGTTCTCACCCACTGGATACCGTCGGCCTCAGTGATTGGCCTGACCTAGTGATGATTGACGGGGGCAAGGGCCAACTCTCCGCGGTGATGGATGCCCTGCACCAGTTGGGGCTGGCGGAGGATCTCCATGTCTGTGCCCTGGCCAAACGGCGGGAGCAGGTGTTTCTACCCGGCGCCCAGGAGCCGGTGAACAGCGAGCCCGACCAACTGGGCATCCTGCTGTTGCGGCGTCTGCGGGATGAAGCCCATCGCTTTGCCGTCACCTACCACCGGCAGCAGCGCCGGGATCGCATGAAGCGTTCCCGTCTCAGCGAAGTGCCGGGTTTGGGGCCCAAGCGGAGCCGCACACTGCTGAGCCATTTTCGCTCCCTGGACGCCATTCAGTTGGCCTCGGCGGAGCAAATTGCCCAGGTGGAGGGGATTGGCCCCGGCGTGGCCCGTCAGGTGTGGGAGTTTTTCCATCCCCCAAGCTGAGCCGGTGCTACACTGACCTTCCCAGCGGAATCCATGGTGCGCCCCACTGCCGTGATCGGTTTGGGACGCTCCGGCATCAGCGCTGCCCGGCTCCTCCAGGCACAGGGGCACAGGGTGTGGCTCCTGGAACAGCGCCAGACCCCTCAACTACACAGCACCGCCGCGGCCTTGCGTCAGGAGGGCCTGCAGGTGCAGTTCAATTGCTCTTTGGCATCCCTGGAGCAGCTCAATCCCCAAGCCGTGGTACTCAGTCCCGGGGTGTGCTGGACGGAGCCCGTCCTGGTGCAGTTGCGCCGTCGTGGCGTGCCGGTTCACGGAGAGACGGAGCTGGCCTGGCAGGCCATGGCCTGCGCCCCCTGGATTGGCGTCACCGGCACCAACGGCAAGACCACCATCACCGCCATGGTGGGCCATCTACTGCAGCAGTCCGGCCGGGATGCCCCCATCTGCGGCAACAGCGGGGCAGCCGCCACGGAACTGGCCCGGGAATGCCACGGGGGGCGCCGCCCTGACTGGGTGGTGGCGGAGTTGAGCAGCTTCCAGATTGAGGCCTCCCCCACCCTGACGCCCCGCATTGGCATCTGGAGCACCCTGACCCCAGACCATCTTGACCGTCACGGCAGCCTGGCCGCCTATGGCGCCATCAAGGCCGCCCTGGTGACCCGCAGCGCCGTCCCCGTGCTCAACGGCGACGATCCCCAAATCTGGCGTCGCCGCGCCTGCTGGCCCACGGCCCGCTGGGTCACCTGTCGCGGTGGGGCGGCCCTGCAGCCCCATCGACAGGCGGCCCTGTCCATCGAGGAGGGCATGGTCACCGCCCCCACCGGCCCCCTTTTCAGGGCAGACATCCTGCCCATGTCCGGTCAACACAACTGTCTCAACATGCTCTTGGCCACGGCAGCGGTCCTGGAAGCGGGGCTGGAGCCCTGTCAAATCGCCGCCGGGCTGCGCTCCTTTCCCGGGGTGCCCCATCGCCTGGAAACCATCGCCTGCCACCAGGGGGTGACCTACATCAACGACAGCAAGGCCACCAACTATGACGCGGCCCGCACGGCCCTGGAGGCCCTGGACGGTCCCCTGGTGCTGTTGGCGGGGGGACGGGCCAAGCAGGGGGACGCCCATGGCTGGCTGGAGCGCATTGCCACCAAGGCTGCTGCCGTGGTGTGCTACGGGGAAGCGGGAGACGCCTTCACCACCCAGGTGCAACAGGCCTGTCCCCGGATTCCGTGCCAACGGCTGCCGGGCTTGCCCGAGGCGGTTCCCCGCAGCCATGCCCTGGCCCTGGAGCATGGCGCCATGACGGTGCTCCTTTCCCCAGCCTGCGCCAGCTTTGATCAATACCCCAACTTCGAAGTCCGGGGAGACCACTTTCGTGCCCTCGTCCAGGCCATGATGGCGGCGCAATGAGATGACTCAGGTGTCCAGGAACGGGGGGCGCCCGTCAGGGAATCTCCACCGCCATGGCGGTGGCGGATGCCTTCTGCACCGCATCGGCCACCATCTGGCTGGCCAGGCCCTCCGCCAGGCCGGGAATCATGGGGCGCCCCTCCCCCACAGCAGCGGCCCACCAGTCCAGTAGCCGGGCCACCGGTGCAATGCGCCCGTCCGGCCAGGTGCGGGCAAATCCATGGGCGCTCTCCTCCTCCTGCTGCTCCAGAGCTCCCCCACGCCGGGCAACCCGCATGGTGAAGCCGTGGACGTAATCCTTCTGGTTGCTGCTCCCCAACACCACCTGAGCGTGACTGCCATAGAGCTCCAGCCACATGCCCCGGCCGTTGCGGGTGACGGAACTGAGATTCACCTGGGCCACCACGCCGCGGGCAAAGGTGAGTTGAATCAGCGCCACGTCTTCGGCATCACAGTTGCGCAGCCAGCCGCTGGCGGGATCGGGCCGGGCCGTGACGGCGGTGGAGAGCCTGGCCTGGACGGAGGCAACGGGGCCAAATAGCCACGTCAGCAGATCAAAGGCATGAACCCCCAGAGCCCCCACAACACCACCGCCTTGCTCCCGTCTTGCGTACCAGCTCCAGGGGCGAGCGGGATCGGCGCGGCTGCTCATGAGCCAGTCCAGCTTCACCAGCCAGGGTTGGCCAAGGACCCCCTGCTGCACCAGCCGGGCCAGTTGTTGAAACAGGGGCACGGCCCGGTATTCAAAATCCACCCCACAAATGAGCTCACCTTGTAGGGCCTGCATCCGCAGTTGACGCGCCTCGTCAGCCGAGAGCGCCACCGGCTTTTCCAGAAAGACGGGCTTGCCCGCCGCCAGGGCCTGCCGGGCCAGGTCGGCACGAACCATCGGTGGGGTGGCAATCACCACGGCATCCACATGGTCGCTGTCCAGCAAAGTGGAAAACTCGCTGAACCCTTGCACCTCTTCCGCCTGGGCGGCAGCCGCTGCCTTTTGGGGATCAGGATGCCAGAGGGCCGTGACGACTGTGGACGCCGTGGCCCGCAACGCTGGCACAATCACCTTGCGGCCAAAGCCAAGACCGGCAACAGCAACGCGCATTGGTGGAGCAGGGGAGATCATGGCGCTGTCCTGAACGGGATTTTCCTCAACTGATGAACCACGCCATCTCACCGGAGTAGGTCTACGGATGGGAACTGGCCCTGGACGGGTGGGTGTGCTGGGCGACGTCCGCATTCTTCCTCGTCGAGCTGGTCCGTCTGGCCTCCAGGAGGATGTTGGGCTGGAAGGTGATTGCCGATGCATTCACCAACTTCATTACCTTAGCGGCCTATATCACCATCTCGTTCGTAGCGCTCGCCGTCCTCTACCTGGGTGTCTACTACACCGTCTACCAATACTTCAGCCTGACGCAGATCCCCGTGACGCTCTGGTCCATCGCCTTCTGCGTCGTACTGGCCGACCTGGCCTACTACTTCGAGCACCGCTTCTTGGATCGGGTCGGCATTGCCTGGGTAACCCACACCGTTCACTACAGTTCACCGTACTTCAACATTTCGGTGGCCTACCATTTCGGGTCACTGGACGGGTTCTTCCCCGTCTTTTTCCATATCCCGCTGGTGTTCGTCGGGCTCGACCCAATCGTGGTCTTCTTCAGCGAGGCGGTGGTGCAGCTTTACCAGACCATCCTCCACACCGAGGTCATCAAGACACTACCGAAACCAGTGGAGGCCGTGGTGAACAACCCCTTCACACCACCGCGTCCACCACGGGAGCAACCAGCAGTACATCGACAAGAACTACGGCGGAATTTTTATTCTGTGGGACTGGATGTTCGGCACGTTTGCCAAGGAGCGAGAGCCCGTGATCTACGGCATCACGGAACAACTGGGCACGGTCAACCCGTTCATTGTCTTCTTCCACGGATTGACCGGGCTGTACCGGAAGATGGCAGCCGCGAAGGGCTGGCGCGCCAAACTCGCTCCCCTGGTGGCGCCACCTGGGCAGAGGAACGCAAACGGATCAGTGGGGCGTGAGCAAGCTACAGCCCCAGGGCGAGTTGCATCTGCGGCTCCGACTTTCTCCTCATGAAGGTGGCGTACCGGTCCCCCGGCCCCAGTTCGTCTGCAACGCGCTCCAGCGAGATCCGCCGCAATACCTCTGCCGTGACGGGGCGTTTTTCTGCCACAAAGATCATGCTGTGGAGCAGTTGGCAGTAGGGTTTGGACTGGACCAGCTCGTGGACAAAATCTGCCTCGTCCTGCGACCGGCACGGGAGAAAATACACAGTGTCGTCGAACACCACGGGTTTCCTGTACATTGGGCCGATCTTGACGAAGCGCAGAACCTGGTAGAAGCCGGAGACGGCCACCTTCCACGGCACAAACGTGTAATCACCGACGCCGAAGACGGAGAAGCGGGGCTTGCCACAGGTAGATCAGGCTCCTGCGCCCGTCAAGCTGCTCTCCGTAGGCGCGGAGGAGGCCCACCGCGGGGTGCACCCCACTGGATGTGGGATGGATGTGGGACGTGTCCTCGCCAATCTCCTGCTGGGGAATGATCATCATGCGGTTAGAGCACGGCTTCCCCTTGGCAACGTCGGAACTCTTGAGCATAGGGAACAGACAGGTATCCTCCACCTCCACCACCTTCCCAGGCCCGTTGACCAGCCCACCGTTCCTGCTGCACGTCAGGTCCATGACCTTTGCGCAGTCGTGCTTGATACCTGATCGCCAGACGTAGTTACCGTTGCACCCGAGCAAGTGGCGCCGCGCCATGAAGGCATCCACGCCCGCGATCAACATGCCGTCGTGGTGACCTACTGTCCCCGTCGGCTCCAAGTCCTCCAAGCTGTCGAACACGCCACAACTCCGTGAGGGCTGGCCCGGCTAGGCAGGGAAAACCGGCAGGCAGGTATTGACGGCGGCCCCAAAGTGATGCATGGCATCCACAGTAGAAGACGGCCGTCCGCCCAACGGACTCGCCTCGCTTCCACATCTGCCGCAGGACCTTCCGTGCCACGGCGGTCTTCAGCTGCATGGCGATCCAGCCCTGCCGCTCCCTGAGCCACCCCACCTGCTGCAGCACCATCCACTCGGAAATATCGAAATTTGCCTTGCCGGTGAGGGTATATCAAGCCCCCGGTGACTTTGAAAAGTAGGGTCCATAGGCGGCTGGGGCATCTACCCAGCGCCAGCCGTGACGCTGTACGT
>NZ_FITM01000127.1 GCF_900047545.1 Candidatus Synechococcus spongiarum | reverse complement strand
GGGGCCGATCTGTTGTTGGAAATTGACGCTTCCACCGCAGAGCTACCTGCGGGAACGGCCGTGATGGCCCAGCTTCTGCGGCTGCCGGTGCTGTAGCCAGATCAGGGCTGGGCATCCACAATCACGGGAACTGACCGACCGCCGGGAAAGCTGGGCACAACACTGGTTTTCCCGTCCCAGCGATCCAGAAACAGCTTGTAGAGCACCTGGTCGTTGAGGCTCCGGGACAGGGTCTGGAATTTCTTGGCCTCTTCCTCAGCGATGCGCACCTCCGTCTGGGCCCGCTGTAGCCGTTGCTCGGCAATCTGCTTCTCCTCAATGGCGGCACGGTATTCCTCGGCAATCTGCAAACCGGTCAGGTCCAGACCCTGCACGTCCACATAGCCAAAACGGCTGAGTTCCGTATCCACCTGCTGCTCCACCTCCTCGGAGATGCTGCCCCATTGGGAGGCAATGGTGACCAGGTCGTAGCGGGAGAACACAGACTTGAGGGCCTTCAGCAGGGACGGCTGCACGATGCGGGGGTAGACATCACCGTCAAAGGTGGCAATTTGGGCGTAGACCCGTCCCACTTCCTCGGGCTTGAGGGCGTATTTGACCGTGGCCGTGGCTTCAATCACCTGCAGGTCCTTGGTGAGGCTGGCAAACCGCTCCGGGCGCACCTGGGTTTTCACGCTGAAGCGGTGGGTGTTCTGAAACACGGGCACCTTGAAGTTCGGGCCAGCGCCCCGTGGGGAGCCCGTCACGCGCCCCAGGGTGGTGATCACCGCCACAGTGCCGGCAGGAACGATGAACAGAGTTTGACTCAGAATCAGCAGAAGCAGGATGCTGCCGGCCATGAGGAACCATGGAACACCTGGACCGCCAGATCCTCCGTTGTCACCCTTGCCTTTCGCAACGCGGCGAAATTCACTTTCCATCACCAAATCCCTTACAAGTGTCCATGGGAGACGCTACAACTCCGCTACAACTCCTTGAGATCAGGCATCCATGACCCGTCCAGCCGCCATGGCTCTGGCAGCCTCAGCCATCTGCTGGCTCAATGGATGATACCTCCTGACATCGTTTGACCATGCCCTCCTGGAAGCCCATCACGATGGTTCCCTGGCTGGCGCTGCTGGCTGGTGTCTGTGCAGGTCTGGGCTGGCTGGCGCTGCGACCGTTTATTGTCACAACGTTGGTGCCACAGCTCTCCGGGAGGGGCCCCGCGCTGGCTAATTTTGAGCCCATGGTGCTGCGGGCCGGGCCGGACGACAACTCATCCGGCGGCAGTCTCACGGCGGCGGGAATCAAAGCGGACCTGTCGTTTCGTGCGAAGCCGGACGGGTATGGCGGCCAGCAGAAACAACCCGTGCTCAGGCTCTGGTCTGCCGACAGCGGGGACGACACCCCCATCAGCCTGCTGACCGATACCCCACTGCTGGAATACATGGGTTTGCCCAGCACCATGATCAACGCCTTGGTTCAAATGGTGGAGTTCGACGTGGACAACAGCAGCCCGGAAGTGCTCTTGTCCCAATACACTGGCGGCGCTCATTGTTGTGCCCTGGTCACCATCTTCCGCGAGAACGGCCAGGGTGAGTGGCAAGCCATCGACGCGGGTGCATTCGACGGGGACATCTTTGCGGCCACAGAGCCTGTCCCGGGCCATGGTTATCTGCTGGCCACAGTGGATAATCGCTTCCTTTATCGCTTCTCCTCCTACACGGGATCCAGCGCTCCGCTCCAGTTTCTGGCGCTGCAGGGGGAGAAAGTGGTGGATGTCGGCCACCAGCCCCACCTGCGTCCCCTTTTTGAGAAGGATGCGCAACGCCAAGCCCAAATTCTGGACAACAATCGCGGCGGCGAGGTGAACGGGTTGCTGGCCGGGTATGCCGCCAGCCATGCCCGTGCGGGTCGTATTGAAGAAGCCTGGCCCGTGGTGCTTCAGCGCCATGACCCGGACAGTCAATGGGGCCTGGAGTATTGCCCCAATGAAGAATACCATGATCATGGTGGAGAGTGCGGCCAAGAGTCCAGGCGCCACCCGAACTTTCCCAGTGCGTTGGCCGCGCTGCTGCGGGAAGCTGGCTACATTTCAGAGGATCTGGTCCTGGCTGACAAACCCCTTGAGCCCAAGCCTTGAAGTCACAGCCCGCACGCCTACGGCTGGTCTTTGACGGAGGATGCCCCTTCTGCCGAAGCTTCGCGGAGTTGAGCGAGCTGAAAGGCGGTCTGCCCCAATTAGAGATCGTTGACGGGCGTGCCAACGACCAGCTTCGCCAAGCACTGAAAGCGCAAGGCTGCCCCCTCTCCAGGGGAGCCGTGTTGATGGTGGAGCAGGATGGAGACACCAGGCTGTTTCACGGTCCAGCGGCAGTGGCTCTGCTGTGTGGTCAACTGCGGCCTGCCGCGGGACTGTTGGAGCTGCTCAAGATGGTGTTTGCTAGCCGGGAACGGACAGAACGTCTTTATCCCCTGCTGCTGTGGGCCCGCCGCCTGGCCTTGGGCTGGCGTAGTCTGCCGATTGATCCCGATCCCGATCCCGATCCCGATCCTGATGCAACTTCTGAATCACATCAGTCGCAACAACCTCAAAGGTGACTGGTGGGGGGGGCTCACGGCAGCCATCATTGCCTTGCCCATGGCCCTGACTTTTGGTGTCGCCTCCGGGGCAGGGCCTGAAGCTGGTCTGTGGGGCGCCGTCCTGGTTGGGCTGTTTGCGACTCTATTTGGGGGCACACCCACCCTCATCTCGGAGCCCACCGGTCCCATGACGGTGGTGATGACCGCCGTGATTGCCAACCTCACCGCCAGCAACCCTGAAAACGGCATGGCCATGGCCTTCACCGTGGTCATGCTGGCCGGCGTGTTCCAGATCCTGCTGGGCCTCTTGCGCTTGGGTCGCTACATCACCCAAATGCCCTACACGGTGATTTCGGGCTTCATGTCCGGAATCGGCTTCATCCTCATCGTGCTGCAACTGGGGCCGGCATTGGGGCAGAGGGGTCCCCCGGGAGGGGTGATGGGAACGTTGCAGAACCTGCCCCAGTTGCTCGCTGGCGTGAAGCCGCTGGAACTGCTGCTGGCCGCAATCACCATCGCCATTCTCTGGTTCACACCCCAGCGCATCAAGAAGTTTCTTCCTCCGCAAGTGCTGGCCCTTGTGTTCGGGACCATCCTCTCCCTGACCCTGATTCCCTCGCTGGGCTCTTCCTTCGGCATTGACGAAGGCATTCGTCGCATCGGGGAAATCAGCGCCGGTCTCCCCAGTTTGCAGATTCCGGCCTTTGGGACCGACCAACTGGGCTTGATGCTGGCGGATGCTGCGGTGCTGGGCGCCTTGGGATGTATTGACGCCCTGCTCACCTCCGTGGTGGCCGACAGCCTGACCCGCACCGAGCACAACTCCAACAAGGAGTTGTTGGGGCAGGGCCTGGGCAATTTGGTATCGGGGCTGTTTGGCGGCATTGCCGGGGCTGGAGCCACCATGGGCACAGTGGCAAACATTCAGACGGGGGCACGGTCAGCCCTCTCCGGCATTATCCGGGCGGTGATCCTGATGGTGGCGATTTTGGCGCTTCCCGGGTTCGTGGCCCCGATCCCCATGGCAGTGTTGGCAGGCATTGCCCTGAAAGTGGGCTTCGACATTGTGGATTGGGGATTCCTGAAGCGGGCCCACCGTATTTCCACCAAGGGCGCTCTGATCCTCTATGTGGTCATTGGTCTTACGGTGCTGTGGGATCTGATCGTGGCCGTGGGCGTAGGTGTATTCCTGGCCAACATGCTCACCATTGACCGTCTCTCCCAGCGGCAGAGTGACGTGGTGAAGTCCATCAGCACGGCCGATGACGACTTGAATCTTCCCCAGGAGGAGAAAGCCCTGCTGGATGCGGGCAAGGGCCGCGTGCTCCTGTTCCAGCTTACGGGAGACATGATTTTTGGCGTGGCCAAGACCATTGGCCGGGAGCACAACGCCATTGGCCAGTGCAACGCCATTGTTTTTGATCTTGGCGCTGTTTCCCACTTGGGCGTCACCGCGGCATTGGCCGTGGAAAACGCTGTAGAGGAGGCGGTGAAAGCCAAGCGTCATGTCTATGTTGTGGGGGCTGCGGGCACCACCCGCAAACGGCTGGAAACGCTGAAACTGTTTGAGTTGCTGCCCGCTGATCACACCCAGTTGACTCGCGCCCAGGCCTTGGCGGCAGCTGTTGAGGCCATCAAGAGTTGAATCACCACTCCTCTGACGCTCTGCGTCAGACCGAGCAGCCTGGCAATGTTCTGTTCCAGGATTCGATGATGACCGCAAACCACTTGAGGCCATGACCGCTGCTCTGCAAGGGAAGGTGTTTGCTGATCAACCCCAGTGCTGGATCAGGGGAAGCAAGGCAACGTCCCACCATGAAAAGCCAGTT
>NZ_FITM01000084.1 GCF_900047545.1 Candidatus Synechococcus spongiarum | reverse complement strand
CGCAGTCAGGCCGTGATTACGCGAACGGCCCGTCTGGATGGGGGCCCTGCAGGCATCACCCCACGACCTTGAGGCTGGTGTAGCCCCAAGCCCTGTGTCAAGGCGCTACTGTGTTGAAACCTGGTAGTTTTGACAGGAGTTCTTAGCATTGTAGTGTTTTGAAACTGGCAAAATTTCTATAACGAGTGGAAACCAGCAGAGCAGCGTTGTCTTTAAATGAAGACAGGGCAAGTTTCGTGCTCTGCTAATAAAGTGGGCTCGCCTGTACTAGCTCATTTGTGTGTATGTTGCCATTCCTTTTTGGTGAAGAGTTGCCGTGAAGAAGTGTTACATAAGCCTGGAGATTTCCGGCAATACGGCTTGGTTGTCAGCAGGACGTTCGGCACGGGAACCAGCCAACGACTGGCCTGGGCTGGCCTGTGGAATGGTCATCAAATGTTACCTGCCTTGTATTTGTTACAGAACCAGGAACGTGACCGCTCCCCCGCCATGAATCGCCTAATCTCCTTTAGGCATTGGCCAAGGTGGCTCTTCTGGTCCTCCACGGATCAGTTCAGTCTGCCTTAATCTTTCCAATCCCCCTGACCCTGGTCCTCTCAGGAGAGACCGTACGCTTCGAGGCTGAACCGAATGAGCATCGTCTCCAATTCGATCATCAACGCCGATGCCGAGGCCCGCTACTTGAGCCCCGGTGAACTGGATCAAATCAAGTCTTTTGTCTCTGGCGGCGCCCAGCGGCTGCGAGTAGCGAATGCTCTTAGCGAGAATCGCGAGCGCATCGTCAAGCAGGCTGGCAGCCAACTGTTCCAGAAGCGCCCTGACGTCATCTCTCCCGGCGGCAATGCCTATGGAGAGGACATGACTGCTGCCTGTCTGCGTGACATGGACTACTATCTGCGTCTGGTCACCTACGGGATTGTTTCGGGCGATGTCACTCCCATCGAGGAAATCGGCATCATTGGCGCCCGTGAAATGTATCGTTCTCTGGGCACTCCCCTGGACGCCATTGTGGAGTCGGTGCGTGAAATGAAGTCCGCATCCTTGTCTCTCCTTGGTGGCCAGGATGCTGACGAGGCATCCTTTTACTTTGACTATGTGATTGGCGCCCTGTCCTGAGGCCGCCGCATTTTTCTCAGACCCTTCCTCCATTCCCCACGCTTCTCAGGTCATGCAAGACGCAATCACGTCTGTTATCAACTCCTCCGACGTCCAAGGGCTTTACCTGGACGACGGCTCCATGTCCAAGCTACAATCCTACTTCCGCAGTGGCCAGTTGCGGGTGCGGGCGGCTGCGACAATTAGTGCCAATGCTTCCGCCATTGTCCGCGATGCCGTGGCCAAGGCCCTCCTCTACTCGGATATCACCCGCCCCGGCGGCAACATGTACACCACCCGCCGCTACGCCGCCTGCATCCGCGATATGGACTACTATCTGCGGTACTCCACCTACGCCATGCTGGCTGGAGACACCTCCATCCTGGATGAGCGTGTTCTCAACGGTCTTCGCGAGACCTACAATTCCCTGGGCGTGCCCATCGGTGCCACCGTGCAGGCCATCCAGGCCATGAAACAGGTCACCGCCTCCCTGGTGGGTGCTGATGCCGGCAAGGAGATGGGCGTGTACTTTGACTACATCTGCTCCGGCCTGGGCGGCTGAGCGCCTGGCGGATCGGATCCTGCAGTGAGGAACGATTTCATGCGTCTTTTCAAGATCACCGCTTGCCTGCCCACGCAGCGCAACATCCGCGCCCAGCGGGAACTGCAAAACACCTACTTCACCAAGTGGGTTCCCTACGACAGTTGGTTCGCCGAGCAGCAGCGCATCCAGAAGCAGGGGGGGAAAGTCCTCAAGGTTGAGCTTTGTGCAGGTCGCCAACAGGACAACGTCGGTCTTTGAGTTGGTCCACCCCCACAAGCCACTCCGATAAAAGCCTGGCTTTGCCAGGCTTTTTCTGTGCCCGGGATTTGGAGAAAGGGTAGCGATGATCAAGCCAAAGCTCGCCTCCCAGGGCAACGCCTGGCCTGCGGATGCGCAACTGCTTCTCCTGCTGACCGCCCTCTGGAGCCTCGTGGGACTTCTTATTCTGGCATCCGCCAGTTGGTGGTCTGCACAGCAGAAGTTGGGGGACAGTTTGTATTACGTCAAGCGCCAGGCGTTCTGGCTGCTGATGGGCTGGTGCCTGCTCCTGATCATTGTCCGTCAGCCTCTGCGCCGGTGGTTGCGCCTGAGCGCCGCAGGCATGCTGGCCGGCCTGGCGCTGTTGGTGCTGACCATCTTCTTTGGGATTACTATCAACGGCGCATCCCGCTGGCTGGTGGTCGGCCCTGTGCAGATGCAACCCTCTGAGTTGATCAAGCCCTTGGTCATTCTCCAGGCCGCCGTGCTGTTCTCCAATTGGCAGCGCCACTGGATGGTGCAGCGGTTGTTCTGGATTGGTATTTTTGCCGTGGTCCTGGCTGTGATTTTAAGGCAACCCAACCTCAGCACGGCAACCCTGCTGGGGCTGCTGCTCTGGCTCATGGCCTTTACTGCCGGCCTGCCCATGGGCCAGCTCATGGGCGTCGCCGGGCTGGGCCTGGGGGCAGGTGTCACAAGCCTCGTGGTGAATCCGTATCAACTTCAGCGGATCATTGCCTTCTTGAACCCGTGGTCGGACCCCACGGGTAGCGGCTATCAGTTGATCCAAAGCATCCTGGCCATTGGATCAGGGGGCATGAGTGGCGCCGGCTTCGCGCTGTCAACCCAGAAACTCCACCACCTTCCCCTTCACACCACGGATTTCATCTTTGCAGTCTATGCCGAAGAGTTGGGCTTCCTCGGCTGCCTGCTTCTGCTCTGCTTTCTGCTGGTGTTTGCCTTGCTGGGCCTGCGGGTTGCCTGCACCAGCCTGGATCGAAGGTCTCAACTCGTTGCCAGTGGGGCCACCATTCTCCTGGTGGGCCAGGCCATTCTCAACATGGCTGTTGCCACAGGGGTCGTCCCCACTACGGGGCTGCCCTTCCCCTTATTCAGCTATGGGGGGAGCGCCGTCCTCAGTTGCCTGGTCACGGCAGGACTCCTCATCCGCGCCAATCTGGAGCGCACGGAAAAAGGCTACGCTCTCAAGCAGAATCAGCGTGGTTAAGGTCGTGGCCCTACTGGCCTCTGCAGTGGATTTTGGCCTGGCCGATGCTTCTCGTTGGGGAGAGCACCTGCTGAACCAGAGCCTCACCGCTCCGTGGCCCCTCAGCCTGGCTGTGGTGACCCTCTTGGGTCTTCTCACGTCCCTGGGACCCTGTTCCCTGTCCCTTCTGCCCGTGACCATGGCGTTTCTGGCAGGAACCAACTCCGGCACCCTGGGACCCTGGCAGCGCAGTAGCGCGTTTGCGGGGGGCGTTGTTGTCACCCTGACAGGGCTGGGTCTCCTCAGTGCCCTCATGGGCCGGATCTACGGTCAAATTCCTGCATTGGCGACGGCCCTGGTGGCTGGTCTGGCAGTGGTCATGGGCCTCAACCTCCTGGAGTTGCTGCCCATGGCTTGGCCCACAGGGCCGACAGGGCCGTGGATCCATGGCCGCATCCCCGCGGCGCTTACCCCCACGGCAGCGGGTCTGGCTTTTGGACTGGCGGCCTCTCCCTGCACGACACCTGTTCTGGCTGTGCTCCTGGCCTGGATTGGCAGTGACGGCCGTCCCCTGTTGGGCGCCGTGCTGTTGGCGGGCTTTGGAGTGGGACAGGTGTTGCCCCTGCTGCTGGTGGGAACCGCTGCCGCGTCCCTGCCCCGGCTGCTGGCGCTCCGTGCCTGGACCCGGTGGATTCCCCGCTTCAGCGGCGCCGTCCTGGTGTCGGTTGGCAGCATCCTTTTGCTCTCGCAACTCCCCCTGCCCGCTTGAAGCCATGGCGTCAGACATGGCTTCAAATACCCCACAGGCCTTGCGTTTCGGGCAACGACTGCTTGCCCTGGTTGGCGATCTGCGGCTGGCCATCGGCTTGCTGCTGCTCATTGCCCTCGCCAGCGTCCTGGGCACGGCCTTACCCCAAAACGAGCCCGCCAGCGCTTATCACGACCACTACGACACTCAACCCTGGCTGGGACTGCTGACAGCGGCCCCCATCCTGGCTCTGCAGTTGGATCACGTCTATTCCAGCATGTGGTTCCTCGCCTTGCTGGCGCTACTGGCTGCCTCCCTGGCCACGTGCAGCATCCGCCGCCAATGGCCTGCCCTGCAAGCAGGACTGCGGTGGGTGGACCATCAGCATCCCCACCAATTGAGCCAATACAGCGTTGGACTCACACGGAAGGCGGGCCCCGCAAGCCTGCGGCGCCTGGCCCAGCTTCTGCGGCAACGGGGCTGGACGGTGCAGGAGAAGCCGGGGCGACTGGCGGCCAGGAAAGGAGTGGTCGCTGGTCGGAGCGGCCCCCTCCTGGTTCACGTGGGTTTGATCGTATTGATGATCGGCGCCGCCTGGGGCGCACTGGGGGGACAACGACTGGAGCGTTTTTTGGCGCCTGGCCGGACTTTGGAACTGGTGGACCGCCAGGGGGAAGTCCATCTTGCCATTGGGTTGCAAGGGTTTTCCGTGGATCGGGATGCACGGGGTCAGGCGCAGCAGTTCCACTCTCAACTGCTGTTGTCTTCCCCCGCCATGGCCGATACGCGCCCTGTGGAGATCAGCGTCAACCATCCTGCCCGCCTGAGGGGTTTAACGGTGTACCAGGCTGACTGGCAGGTGGCCGCCCTGACGGTGCAGCTTGGTGGGAGCCCCCAGTTGCAGTTTCCGCTCCAGCCTCTGCCCAGCCTGGGGGAGCAGGTTTGGGGAGTCGCCATACCAATGCGCCCCGACGGATCTCATCCCGTGTTACTCACCGTTGCCAGTGAGCAGGGGCCTGTGCTGCTGTACGACAGCAACGGGGAGAGGCTGGGAGTCCTGCGGGTTGCCGGGCCCCCGCTGGAGGTGGACGGCCTGCTCATCCGCATCACCCGTATTCTGCCTGCCAGTGGCTTGCTAATCAAGCGGGATCCGGGCGTCCCTCTGGTCTATGCAGGGTTTGCTGTGGCCCTGCTGGGGGGCTGTCTGAGTGTGTTGGCCAGCCGCAAACTCTGGGCTGTTGCAGCCCAGGACCGCCTTCACGTGGCTGGCCTCAGCAACCGGGACGTGGTGGGTTTTGGTGATGCACTGCCGCGCTTACTGGATGACCTCACTGACGCTGACCATGGTGAACCGTAATCATCGTGTGAACGTTGCCCCGGGGTGAAAAATCAGCCACCAGCTCCATCCAACGGGGTGAACAGGCCGCGACGCAGTCGTCCAGGATGCGGTTGGCCACCTCTTCGTGGGAAATGCAGTGGTCCCGCCAACTGTTGACGTACAGCTTGAGGGCCTTGAGTTCCAGAACCTTAGGGCCAGGCTGGTAACAAAGGCGCAACACGGCAAAGTCGGGATAGCCGGAGAAAGGGCACTTGCAGGTGAAGTCCGGCAACTCAATGGCGACGTGGTAGGGGCGGCCAGGGTTGGGGTTGTCGAAGCAGATCAACTCAGCGGCGGCAATGGCCCGCTCCCCGTAGCGAGGCGTGGTGGTTTGGCGCTCTGTCATACCGGGGCAAGGTCCAGGAACTGGTCCGGAAGGGGCTGTGGTGTTCACCCTACAATCGGACAACCCGGCCGCATTTCTGAAATTTTTCTAAAGATTCGCCAATAAACCCGCAAAGTGCTTGCCATGAACAGCGCAGAAGGTCTACATGTGATCCTGAGGACAAAACGTTGGGCGCACCCGTGGCTCCGGTTTCAGGTGCGCTGGAAGTAGCCAAACCGCGACGGTGAAGCAACGCACCTCTTGAACAAAGCGGATTTCGCCAGTCCATGGCTGGCACTGCCCGTTCTGTGGAGGTTTCTCTCATGGTCCAACTCAAGTATCGTGGTGTTAATTACGACACCACCCAGCGTCCTGATCTCAGCGATCAACCGGTGGAGCACGTCTACCGTGGCATCCATTTCAACAAGGCTCCTCGACACGAGGCCGATGTTCTGTCGGATCGTCCTGTGCGGGTGAGCTATCGGGGAACCGTCTATGAAACCCGCATCGCCGAAGCGCTGAAGCCCTAATTCCGTAGCCATCGCTACTGAAAAATAGAGGCCACACACCCTTAATGGCAAAGGAATCAACACTTTCCTCGATGGATCTGTTCCTGAGCCCGGTGGCTGGTGTGGCTTCTTCCATATCTTCAGCATCTTTAGCCTCTGCTGGCGCCTCTTCTTCCCCTGCCCAGCGAATTTCCGTCCATAGTGCTCTGGGGATGTTGTGGCTCCAGCTACACTTTGAAAATTGTCACTGGGACTCTTTGGCTGCCGGGTGCGTTGAGCTTGAGCCTGACACCTTGTCCGAATTTCTTTCGGATTGTTCCGCCGCTGGTGTGGTGTGCTCCAGTCCACTGCCACCGGCCTGAGCAGGCCTGGGCACACGTCGTTGGGACTACTCTCTCCGCTGGATTTCTAGTTCTTTAATCTCCCTAACGTCATGAAGAAAGTTGAAGCAATTATCCGTCCTTTCAAGCTGGATGATGTGAAGGTTGCCTTGGTCAATGCCGGTATTGTGGGCATGACGGTTACCGAGGTGCGTGGCTTTGGTCGCCAGAAGGGCCAAGTGGAACGCTACCGTGGTTCCGAATTCACTGTTGAATTTCTCCAGAAACTCAAGCTGGAAGTGGTGGTGAATGACGACAAGTTGGAAACAGTGGTGGATGCCATCAAAAATGCCGCCCGCACAGGTGAGATTGGAGACGGCAAGATCTTCATCTCGCCCGTGGAGAGTGTGTTGCGCATTCGCACCGGTGACCGGGACAGCACTGCTCTCTAAGGAGCAGGTTCCGATTCAACCCCCAGCAGCCTGTCCATTGCCCTGGCCAAGAGTTGCCTGAACCGTTGCCTCCACCTGTTCCGGCTCAACAGTGCGCCGTGCCTTCCCCTGATCGGGCTGTATCAGGTGGAGCCAGTACTCCTGGTTGCCGGCCGCACCTTTGATGGGTGAGGGCGCCAATCCCACGGCCCACCAGTTGAGGCGGTCTGCCTTGGCCTGAACAGCTTTGATGGCGCCGGCCTGTGCCTGGGCATCCCGCACCACCCCGCCACGACCCACCAACCCCCGCCCCACTTCAAATTGGGGCTTGATCAACACGGCTGCCTCCCGAGGTGGTTTCAGGAGGGCTTTCAGGGGCGGTAAAACCAGACCCAGGGAAATGAAAGAGAGATCCGCCACCGCCAAATCGGCCCAGACGTCATCAGGTCTATACAGAATGGAGGGGGTGAGGTGGCGCAGGTTGCAGCGTTCTTTGAGCACCAGACGCGGATCCTGACGCAGATGCCACGCCACCTGCCCATAGCCCACGTCCACACCATAGATGCGCCGGCAGCCCTGTTGTAGCAGGCAATCCGTGAAGCCGCCGGTGGA
>NZ_FITM01000056.1 GCF_900047545.1 Candidatus Synechococcus spongiarum | reverse complement strand
ATCAGGGCCATGGTGGCTGTGGCGGAAGATCACCGTGCTCAAGGGGGGCAAGCATAGATCCAGGGAGTGGGCATAGCTGTGCATGGGCCAGGGATCCGTGAAGCGGCCCCCCAGGTTGCCCAGGTTGCTGCCCCCATAAATCTCTGCATCGCTGTTGAAGATCTCTCCATACCAACCCTCCAATGGCACGCCAATGCGATAGTTCTTATGGGGATTTGGCATGAAATTACAGACAACAATCAGCCAGCGTCGGCTTTTTTCATCTCTCCGCATGAAGCTGATGACGCCATTGCGATTATCATCACAATGAATCCATTGAAAACCATTGGTGTTAAAATCCTCCCGCCAAAGGGCTGATTCTGATCTATAGAGAGCATTGATATCATCAATCATCTTCATTAGTTTCTGATGCTCGGGATATTGTAGCTTATCCCACTCCAGATCATCCCAGACATTCCATTCGCCACGTTGTCCAAACTCCATACCCATGAAAATTGTTTTCTTGCCAGGGTGGGTCCACATGTAGGAGAGCAGGGCGCGGGTATTGGCAAATTTACGCCAATCATCCCCTGGCATCTTGTGCAGCAAATTGCTCTTCTCATGCACCACTTCATCATGGGAAAGCGCCAACATAAAGTTCTCGCTGTAATAGTACATCATGGAAAAAGTGATCAGGTTCTGGTGAAATTGTCGGAACCATGGATCCATGGCGAAATAATCCAGCATATCATGCATCCAACCCATATTCCATTTTAAATTAAAGCCCAGGGCATCACGGTTATGGTCACTGGCGGGCTGGGTGACACCCGGCCACTCTGTTGACTCTTCCGCAATGGAAAGAATTCCAGGAAAATAGTGGAATAGGGTTTCATTCAATTGTTGAAGAAAATTGACCGCCTCCAGATTCTCGCGGCCACCATGTTTGTTGGGCAACCACTCCCCCTCTGGACGGAGATAGTCCAGGTAGAGCATGGAGGCAACCGCATCTACACGAATGCCGTCAATATGGAATTCGCTGATCCAGAACAGGGCGCTGGAGACCAGGAAATTGCGCACCTCGTTGCGACTGTAGTTGAAAATCAACGTGCCCCATTCCTTATGCTCGCCGATACGTTGGTCAGCATGTTCATACAAGAAATCACCGTCAAAATATGCCAGGCCGTGGCTGTCTTTGGGGAAATGTCCTGGCACCCAGTCCAGAATGACGCCAATCCCGTTTTGATGGCAGCGATCCACGAAGGCCCGGAATTCGTCCGGCTTGCCATAGCGACTGGTGGGGGCATACCAACCCGTCACCTGATACCCCCAGGATCCCTCAAAGGGATGCTCCGTGACGGGCATCAGTTCAATGTGGGTGAAGCCCCGCGCCTTCACGTGGGGGATCACCTTGTCCGCCAATTCCGTGTAGGTGAGCAGCCGTGTCCCTGGCTTCATGTCGTTGGCAGGGACCGGGGCACGCACTGTGCCGTCAGGTTCCACGCAGGGCTGTGCCGCGTCGGCATGGAGCCAGCTTCCCAGATGCATCTCGTAGACGGCGATGGGCTGCTCCAGGGGATTCTGGCCGTCCCGCTGACGAATCCAGGCCTCGTCCCCCCAGGCAAAGCGGTTCTCCGCCACCACGGAGGCCGTGGCCGGGCGCACCTCATGGTGAAACCCGTAGGGGTCGGCCTTGGCATAGGGATGGCCATGGCGGCTGTGGATCTCGTATTTGTAAAGCTCCCCTTCCCCAAGGCCGGGGATAAAGAGTTCCCAGATGCCGCCAATCCGCTTTTGTGCCGGGTGCATACGCCCATCCCAGCCGTTGAAGGCGCCAATGACGGACACACTCACCGCGTTGGGCGCCCAGAGACAGAACTGGACGCCGCTCACCCCGGCCTGTTCCACCCGATGGCCCCCCATGCGGGTCCAGATGTGGTGATGGTTGCCCTCAGCAAACAGGTGGCGATCCAGCTCACCCATCCACTCCTGGCGAAAGCTGTAGGGGTCATGTTGGCGGCTGTGGATGCCGCCCCGCTGCAGTTGCAACTGGTAGGCACTGCCAGGATCCGTCGCCACCTCCCGCTCAAACAACCAGGGATGGTGAACTGCCTCCATCGCTAGCGTCCGGCCTTGCAGCATCAGATCCACACGCTCCGCATCCGGAAGCCAGGCCCGCACCACGTGACCGCCGCCGGGGAGGGCATGGGGGCCAAGAGTAGCGTAGGGGTCATGCTGACGGCAGTTGGCCAATTGCTCAACTGCTTGAGCAAGCCCTTGGTGTTCAACCACAGGGGGAATGCAGAGTGTTAGGAGCCTACGCTGCGGCCTGATCCGGTTGCTGCAACGGCAACTCCAGGCAGGCCTCGTCCCAGCAAAACTCCACCACCACCACTTGGCGTTCGTGGGCTGCGACGGCGTGGGGCGCCTGTCCGTTGCCGGGATTGATGCCGATCAAGGGCCAGCCCGCCAAGGCAATGGATAGGCGCAGCCGCCCACCCGCCGGCACCGTTCGCAGCAGGGGCTGAAAGCCTACCTGGCGCCAGGCGAGGTCCTGAGCCTGGGGACCCAGCCAGCGCCCCACCCCCATGGAGAGTTGCTCCACCTGTAGCCGGCCGTCCACGTCCCACACCCGGGACAGGGCACAGCAGAGGTCAAAGCCCCGCCCCTCACTGGCGGCCCTCAGCCGCAGCCAGACCGTGCCGCTGAGGATCAAGGCACGGGGCAGGGGTGGGGTGGTGAACGTGAGCACGTCGCTGCGGCAATCCAGGTCATGGCGGTCTGCGGGACCGGCCTGCACGTCCAGGTGCCCGCCCCGGGCTGGGGTGGGTCGCCACGGATCCAGCACCAGCCGATCCCGGCCCCCCGCCCCGGTGGCAGCGCCAGTCTTCCCGGACGGCGGCAGCAGCACACCAGCGTGGGGATCCACCCCACTGAGGCCTTGCCCCCTCAGCCGCCAGCGCTCCAGCGCCTGCCGGGGCCAGTGGGCGCCGCGCCACCAGTGCCCGCACCCCACATCAAACAGTTGCACAGCGGCTTGGGGTTGCTCCGGGGGGCAATCCTTCAAATGGTGGTTGAAGAAGGCCAGTTGCCGCTGATCAAGTTGACCGCCGTGCCAGTTGCCATGGGTCCAGGGACCCACCACCAACCGGGGGCTGCCACCGGCCTTCAGGCTTTGCTCATGGAGCGCCGTGACGCCACGCAGGTAGGGGTCGTACCAGCCGCCGATCAGGAGCATGGGGCGCCGCAATACAGCCTCCAGCCCTGCAGCCGCCACCGGTGATTCCCAATCCCCCGACCACCATCGCAACAGGTGGTTCTCGGGATCCACCTGCTGGAGAAGACCCCAGCCCTCCTCAATGAAGTCCTGTCTGTGAAGGGCCTTGCGGATGCGGCCGTAGGCCACACCGTCCCCGCGCCGCTGACAGGTTGCCGCCGCCAACTGCAACGCCCAGGCTAGCCCCAGCACCCACCAGTCTGCCCGTCCGTCCTGACACCAGTGGTGTTGCAGGCTGAGACCCGCCATGGCCGGAGCCGTGCAATCCGGCCCGTCTGGCCCGTCCCAGAGCAGTTGGGTGAGGCCCTGGTAGGAGAAGCCGTAGCAGCCGACACGGCCGTTGCAATCCGGCTGGGCCCGCAGCCAGGCCATGGTGCAACTCCCGTCCCGGGCCTCGTTGGCAAACAGGCGGAAATTGCCGCCGGAATCGCCACAGCCCCGCACATCCTGCACCACCACCAGGTAGCCGTGGGCGGCATACCAGGCGGGGTGGGCATAGACCATGGTGGAGGCCAGGGCGCGGCCATAGGGCTGCCGCATGAGCAGGGCCGGCCATGGTCCCCCGTGTCGGAGTCTCCAGCAACTGGCCTGCAGGGCCACTCCGTCCGGCAACACCAACTGGCGCTGGTCATGGGCTACGTCAGGCAACGTCCCGGCAGCACCCACGGGTCCATGTCCTTCAGGTCACGACGGGGCAGTACAGGCCCACCACGTAGGTGATGAGGATTTCCGACTCGCCGGTGGTGATCCCCTGGCTTGCGGCCACCTGCTCCAGGCCCGTGGAGGAGTAGACGCTGTGGCCAGCGGCGTTAATGGCGTTGAACTGCTGGCACAATGCCTCGGCCATGCCCGGGTTGCTTTTGACGGTGTTGAGAAGACCAGGGGGACTGGCCTGGGTGGGACGCAACAGACTCGGACTAGCCACCAAGGCGAGCATCACTCCCAAACCCGCGAGGCCGAAGAGCAACGGTGGGCGCAACTTCCTCCATCGCTTAAATCTGCTTGCCATTGTTTATGCTTGAGGATCTCATACCTAGTATTCACCACAGACTTGGTGGATTGCAAGCCTTGATGACCGTCCTATGGTGAATGCTACGCCCCCCCTGGTTGAGGTTGGTCTGGTGGTTGCTGCCCAAGGGCTCAAGGGGGAGTTGCGGGTCCTCTCCTCCAGTGATTTCCCTGAGCGTTTTCTGGAGCCTGGTTTCCGCTGGTTGCAGAAGCTGGATGAGCCGCCCCGGGCGGTTGAGTTGTGGCAGGGGCGTTGCCTGACCCGCAAAGGGCTCTACGGGATTCGGCTCAAGGGCATTGCAACACGGAATCAGGCGGAAACCCTGGTGCGGCACCGGCTATTGGCGGACGCCACCACCCGTCCTCCCCTGGCGGCAGGGGAGTTTCACCTGCTGGACCTGGAGGGGCTGGAGGTGCGCCTGGATCCCGCGGGTCCGGCCCTGGGCACTGTGGTAGACCTACTCCACGGGGGCAACGACCTGTTGGAGATTCGTCTGCATCATGGGGGACAATCCGTCCTGGTGCCCTTTGTGGAGGCCATTGTTCCCCAGGTTCGTCTTGAAGAGGGATGGATCCTGCTGTGCCCGCCCGCGGATCTGCTGCCGATTGCGGCGCAGCTCACGCCGGCGGATGCCATAGGCTCAGTGCGTCAGCCCGAATTTTGATGGCATCACCCACAGCGGTGATTCCGGTGGTCCTCTGTGGGGGCGTTGGCACCCGCCTCTGGCCCCTGTCCCGGTCCGCCTACCCCAAGCAGTTTCTGTCCCTTGTGGGTGACCACACCATGCTCCAGCAGACCGTTCTGCGCTTGGCGGGGCTACCGGGACTGCAGCCGCCTCTGCTGGTGTGCAACCATGCCCATCGCTTCATTGCCGCTGAGCAGATGCGGGCCATTGACGTGGAACCCGCCGCCATTCTCCTGGAGCCTGTGGGGCGTAACACGGCGCCGGCGGTGGCCAGCGCCTGCCTCCAGGCCATGGCCATGGCGGCGGGACAGGAGAATGGCCTGCTGCTGGTGCTGGCGGCTGACCACGCCGTTGCCCATGCCGAAGACTTCTGCGCCACCATTGGCCAGGCCGTTCCCGCCGCCCTGGGGGGACGGCTGGTGACCTTTGGCGTCACACCCACCGCCCCGGAAACCGGCTACGGCTACATCGAAGCGGATCCCGGGACGGACGAGTTCGGCCTGCATCCCGTTCGCCGCTTTGTAGAAAAACCCAGCCGTGAGCGGGCTGCAACCTTCCTGAGCCAGGGGAGCTTTTACTGGAACAGCGGCCTCTTTCTGTTTCGGGCCAGTGTGATGGCGAAGGAGTTGGAGCGCTGCGCACCTGACCTGCTGCACGCCGCCCGGACATCCCTTCAACAGGCTCACCAGGATCTGGACTTTCTCCGTCTGGAGTCAGAAGCGTTTTGCCGTTGCCCCACGGTCTCCATTGACGTGGCCGTGATGGAGCAGACCCGTTTGGGCAGTGTGGCCCCCCTCACGGCGGGTTGGAGTGACGTGGGCAACTGGAGCACCCTCTGGCGCCACGGGGATCACGATGAGCGGGGCAACACCGTCTGTGGACGGGTCCTCCACGAGAACGTGCATAACTGCTACCTCCGCAGTGAGCACCGCCTGGTGGTGGGCCTGGGCCTTGAGGATCTGGTGGTGGTGGAAACCAATGACGCCGTGCTGGTGGCCCGACGAGATCAGACCCAGGCGGTGAAGCAGGTGGTGGCCCGTCTTCAGGCTGCCGGGGCGCGGGAAGCCCAGGCGCACCAGCGCACCTACAGACCATGGGGGTACTACGACACTAGCGTGGAGGGGGAGCGCTGGCAGGTGAAGAAAATCCACGTGAAGCCGGGCTGCTCCCTGTCATTGCAGATGCACCACCACCGCGCTGAGCATTGGGTGGTGGTGCAGGGCACAGCCTCCGTGGAGAAGGACGGGAAGCCCCTGCTGCTCAGCGAAAACCAGAGCGTCTACATCCCCCTGGGCTGCCGTCATCGGCTCGGTAATCCCGGTCGCATTTCCCTGGAGCTCATCGAGGTACAGAGCGGACCCTACCTGGAGGAAGACGACATTGTCCGTTTTGAAGATCACTATGGACGCACATCAGGCTGAGCCGGTGCTGGTGACGGGAGCCGCCGGCTTCATCGGCTTTCACCTGAGCCGGGTCCTCCTACAGGCCCATGTGCCCGTGGTGGGCCTGGACAACTGCAACGCCTACTACTCCCCCCAGCTTAAACGGGACCGCCTGGCCCAACTGCAACTCTGGCCCCAATTCCAATTTACGGAGATAGATCTGGCCCAGGGCAACGATTGTGCGGCCCTCTTTGCCCGGACCCGCTTCCGGGCGGTGGTCCATCTGGCGGCCCAGGCCGGGGTGCGCTACTCCTTGCAGAATCCCGCCGCCTACATCAACAGCAACCTGGTGGCCTTCGGCCACGTGCTGGAGGGCTGTCGTCGCCAGCAGACCCCCCACTTGATTTATGCCAGCAGCAGTTCGGTCTACGGTGCCAACCGCAAGCTGCCCTTCGCTGAGTCGGACCCCGTGGATCACCCCGTGAGCCTCTACGGGGCCACCAAAAAAGCCAACGAACTAATGGCCCACACCTACAGCCACCTTTTTGGACTGCCATGCACCGGCCTGCGCTTCTTCACGGTCTACGGACCGTGGGGTCGCCCCGACATGGCCTATTGGGCCTTCACCCGCAACATCCTGGCGGGGGAGCCGCTGCAGGTGTTTAACCATGGCCGCATGGGGCGGGACTTCACCTACGTGGACGACGTGGTGGACAGCCTGGTGCGCCTGTTGCCCGAACCACCCCAGCCCCAGTCTGTGGAGGTGCAACCCACGGCGGCCACCAGCCATGCCCCATGGCGTGTGTTCAACGTCGGCAACCGGACACCGGTGCCCCTGCTGGAGTTCATCCGACTGCTGGAGGAGGCCTTGGGGAAGAAGGCCGTGGTGGAGTTCCTGCCCATGCAGGCCGGGGACGTGCAACAGACCCATGCCAAGGTGTCCGCCCTTCAGCAGGCGGTGGGCTTCCAGCCCGACACCAGCCTTCGGGATGGTCTGGCCCAATTTGTGGCCTGGTATCGGGCTTACCACAACTGCTGATGTGTAGCAGTTCAGGGGAGCCAGCAGCCGTTCCGCAAAACCCGTAACCGCTGGGGCCTGGCCAGCATGGCCTGCCAGCTTGAGACCTCGGTGAGAATCAGGTCTGCAGGGCAGCCGTTGCGCAACACCCCATCCCAGGCCAAGCCCAGCACTTGCGCTGGGGCGCTGGTGAAAGGAGTCAGCCCCCGTTGCTCCCAGGGGTGCAGATGGGTTACGGGGACAGCGAAGCGCCAGAGTTCCACCGGGTCAAAGTTGCCCCCGGGAAACCAGGGGTCGGCCACGTTGTCTCCCCCAATGGCCACAGTCACCCCCCCATCCTGGAGTTCATGGATAGGCGCCAACCCGCGAAGCCGTGGTGTGTGCCTGCTGCTGGAGCGGTCCTGGAGCCACAGGTTGGTTGTGGGGAGGCTGATCAGGGGGATGTGAAGCACCGCCAGGCGCTCAACCGTGCGGCGCAGGTGTTCAGGGGTGTGTTGCGCCAGGCTGCAGCCATGGGAGACGGTGACGGATACGGGCAGTGGCTCCTGCTCCAGCAGGTCCAGGAGCTCCTCCAGGCAGCGACTACGGGGATCACAGGTTTCGTCCAGGTGCAGGTCCACCATGCAGCCCTGCTCAGCCGCCAGGCGCAGCATCCCGGCCAGATGCTCTCGCCATAGGCTGCCGCGGGTGTTGTGGTGGGCCAGTGCGCCCCCCAGCCCCCCACCCAGCCGGGCCAACCGCCGGGCAAGCTGGACACCGACGGTGGTGCTCCAGAGTTCCAGTGGAGCCAGGGCAACGGCCTGAAGCTGGAGGCGATCCGACCAGGCGGCCCACGTGTGGATCATCGCCTCCCAGGTGGCCTGGGAGCCAGCCCTGCCCCCCAGATCCAGGTGGCTGCGCAGGGCGCGGTAGCCATGCCGCCATGCGGTTTCCAGCGCCCGGTTCATGCGCTCCGCCACAGCAGCGGCAGAGCGACGCTTGTGCTCCTGCAGATTGGCCGCCAGGGCGGCGGCCATGGTGCCGGAGGGATTGGGCACTTGGGACCAGGTGAAGGCCTTGTCCAGGTGGCAGTGGGGCTCCACGGCGGCGGGGAGAGCCAAGGGCAAGTGTGGTCCCCTCGTCCCAGGCAGCGGTTCAATTCCGGTGACGGTTACCCCCCTGATGGTCAGGGCCAGATTGACGAGGCCGTCCCCGTCGACTTCCAACCCATGGCGATGCCGGGAATCCAGGAGGGCCAGGGGCCAGCGAATCTGCAGCGGTTGGGGAGAGAGCAGGTGTGCGGACTGCGGCGGAACCCCCATTGTCCGTGACCAGTGGCGGGGATGGGGACCGAGCCGTTCCCTGCTACCGTCTTGCCCCATAGCCAACGGACCCAGTCTCGCCTGGATCGCCTCCTATATCTGGGGTCTTGCGGACCACGTGCTGCGGGATGTCTACGTTCGCGGCAAGTACCGGGACGTGATCCTGCCCATGATGGTGTTGCGCCGTCTAGATGCAGTGTTGGAGCTCATAAAGCAGGATGTGCTGCAACAGATTGCCAGGGAGCAGGGCAAGACCGTGTCCACCCATCTCTATGGCCAGGAGATCAACGGGGAGACCACTGCCATCTGTAAAACCGACCTCCTCTTGAAAGCCGAAGGAGATACTGCTGACAACATCAAGGACGGCCCGGAGCACTCAACCCCGTGGAACGACGGCTTCCCGTCGCGGAAGTTTGATTTCATGCTCTCCAATCTGCTCTACGGCAAGAGTTGGGACACCGACTTGCAGCGCAGCAGATTCCCTTGCAGGAAGAGGGCGGCATTGAAGGCTTCCTGAGATGGGAAGTGTTGCCCTACGCACCGGATGCATGGGTTGTGCGCAAGAGCGAGAAGATCGGCTACGAGATCAGCTTCAGTCGCTATTTCTATACGGGATTGGTAGTTTGGGGCTGATGAGTCATTTGGGGAGGGCAGCCCATGGTGTTCAGAGAGAATCTTCCAAGA
>NZ_FITM01000125.1 GCF_900047545.1 Candidatus Synechococcus spongiarum | reverse complement strand
CCCGCTTGGCCCGATGTTCACCCAGGTCCGCTCCACCATTCGCCGGGTTACGCCTGTCGAGAGCGGTGGGCGCCGCTTGCTGAAGGTGGTCTACGTGGTGCTGGAGCCCCAGTACCAGAGCGCCCTCACCAGCGCAGCCACAACCCTGAATCAGGAGCCTGGCCAGTTGGCCGTAGAGTTGAGCGGCTACCTGATTGAAGAACTGCGGGATCCGGAGAACTACGCCGCCTTTTGTGCGGACGTGGCGGCGGCGGACGTGTTTCTTGCCTCTCTGATCTTTATTGAAGATCTGGCCGGCAAGGTGGTGGCGGCAGTGGAGCCGCACCGGCAGCGGCTCAAGGCGGCGGTGGTGTTCCCCTCCATGCCGGAGGTGATGCGGCTCAACAAGCTGGGCAGCTTCTCCATGGCCCAGCTTGGCCAGAGCAAAAGTGCCATCGCCGGCTTCATGAAGCGGCGCAAGGAGGCCGGCGGCGCCAGCTTCCAGGACGCCATGCTCAAGCTGCTGAACACCTTGCCCACGGTGCTCAAGTACCTGCCTGTGGACAAGGCCCAGGATGCCCGGGCGTTCATGCTCAGCTTCCAGTACTGGCTGGGGGGATCACCGGACAACCTGCGCAACTTCCTGGTGATGCTGGCCAACCGCTACGTCTATCCCCAGGCTGGCCAGCCCCTGATGCAGGCCGCAGACCCTGTGCTCTACCCGGACCAGGGTATCTGGCATCCCGTCGCACCCCGGATGTTCGAGGATCTGGATAAGTACATGGCCTGGACGGCGGCCCGCTCCGACCAATCCGGTCACCAGGGGGACGGCCCCTGGATTGGCCTGGTGTTGCAGCGCAGCCACCTGGTTACGGGAGACGACGCCCACTACGTGGCGCTGGTGCAGGAACTGGAGTTCCGCGGCGCCCGGGTCGTTCCTGTGTTTTGTGGGGGGCTGGACTTTTCCAAGCCGGTTCGCAGCTACTTCTTCTCGTCGGCCTCGTCCACTGATTCCGGCCAGCCCCTGGTGGATGCGGTGGTGAGCCTGACGGGATTTGCCCTGGTGGGCGGCCCGGCCCGCCAGGACCATCCCCGCGCCATTGAAACCCTGCAGGCCTTGAACCGGCCCTACATGGTGGCGTTACCACTGGTGTTCCAGACCACCCAGGAGTGGGAAGCCAGCGACCTGGGGCTGCACCCGGTGCAGGTGGCCCTGCAGATTGCCATTCCCGAACTGGACGGGGCCATTGAACCCCTTGTGCTCTCGGGGCGTGACGCCGCCACCGGCAAGGCCCACACCCTCCAGGATCGGGTGGAGGCCATCGCGGAGCGGGCCATTCGCTGGGCCAATCTGCGCCGCAAGCCACGCCAGGACAAGAAGTTGGCTATCACCGTGTTCAGCTTCCCGCCGGACAAGGGCAATGTGGGCACGGCGGCGTATTTAAACGTGTTCGACTCCATCCACAGGGTGATGGTGGAGTTGCAGGCCAGGGGCTACCACCTGGAGGATCTGCCCGCCACCCCCAAGGCGCTCATGGACGCGGTCCTGCGGGACGCGGAGGCCATGGAGGGGGAGCCGGAGTTGGCTGTCGCTTACCGTATGGGTTGTGAGGAGTACTACCGCCTCACCCCCTATGCCGAGCGGCTGGAAGAGAACTGGGGCAAGGCCCCCGGCACCCTCAACAGCGACGGCCAGAACCTGCTGGTCTACGGCCGCCAGTTTGGCCATGTGTTTGTGGGGGTTCAGCCCACCTTCGGCTACGAGGGGGACCCCATGCGCCTGCTGTACTCCCGCAGTGCCAGTCCCCACCACGGCTTTGCCGCCTATTACACCTATCTGCAGCACATCTGGGGAGCCGATGCGGTGCTGCACTTCGGTACCCACGGCTCGTTGGAGTTCATGCCCGGCAAGCAGATGGGCATGAGTGACACCTGCTATCCCGACAGTCTCATCGGCTGCATCCCCAACCTGTACTACTACGCCGCCAATAACCCCTCCGAGGCTACCATCGCCAAGCGCCGCGGCTATGCGTCCACCATCAGCTACCTCACTCCTCCGGCTGAGAATGCCGGCCTTTACAAAGGGCTGAAGGAGTTAAGCGAGCTGGTGAGCTCCTATCAGCAGTTGCGGGAGGGGAGCCGGGGTGTGCAAATCGTCCATGCCGTTGTGGAAACGGCCCGGCGCTGCAATCTGGATCAGGACGTGGCCTTGCCGGACGACGTGGATGCTCTGGATCTTGAGGCCCGTGACGGGGTGGTGGGTGCGGTCTACCGTCAACTCATGGAGATCGAGAGCCGTCTGCTGCCTTGTGGTCTCCACACCATCGGCAAGCCCCCCACCGCCGAAGAGGCGGTGGCCACCCTGGTGAACATTGCCGCTCTGGATCGGGAGGGGGAGGGTCTCCTGGGTCTCCCCAGTCTCCTGGCAGCGCACCTGGGTCGCTCCATCGAGGAGATTTACGCAGGCAACAACGCTGGTGTATTGGCGGATGTGGAGTTGACGCGGCGGATTAACGACGCCAGCCGCGCTGCCGTTGGCGCCATGGTGGCGGCGGTCACCCGGCGGGACGGGCGTGTGGATTTAACCAGCCAGCCCAACTGGTGGCGCCAGCTTTTGTGTGGGCTGGAGCAGTTGCCCAACCGGCTGCTGGGTCGCCAGGGCCTGAGCTCATGGCTGCGCATCTTGATCAACCGGGGCTTTACCACGGTGGATCAGGAGGCCCTCGACAAGCTGTTTGTCTACCTCCAGGGCAGCTTGCGGCAGATTTGCGCCGATCAGGAACTGGACAGCCTGCTGCGCTGTCTGGACGGGGAATACATTCTCCCGGGCCCTGGCGGCGATCCCATCCGCAATCCTGGCGTGCTGCCCAGCGGCAAGAACATGCACGCCCTGGATCCCCAGGCAATTCCCACCCGTGCCGCCGTGGCGGCGGCAAAGCAGGTGGTGGATCAACTGCTGCAGCGGCAGCGCCAGGAGAACCATGGCGCCTGGCCGGAAACCATTGCCTGTGTGCTCTGGGGCACGGACAACATCAAAACCTACGGGGAATCCCTGGCCCAGATTCTCTGGTTTCTGGGTGTCCAGCCCAAGGCGGACACCATCGGTCGTGTGAACAAGCTGGAACTCATTCCCCTGGAGACGCTGGGCCGTCCCCGCATCGACGTAGTGGTGAATTGCTCCGGTGTGTTCCGGGATTTGTTCATCAACCAAATGGCCCTGCTGGATCAGGCGGTGAAGATGGCCGCAGAGGCGGACGAACTTGAGGAGATGAATTTTGTGCGGAAACACGCCCTGGCCCAGGCGGCGGAGCAGGGCACCGATCTACGCCGCGCCGCCACCCGGGTGTTCAGCAACGCCAGTGGCAGCTATTCCTCCAACGTGAATCTGGCGGTGGAAAACAGCACCTGGGACGAGGAAAGCGAACTGCAGGACATGTACCTCAAGCGCAAAAGCTTTGCCTTTAATGGAGAAAATCCTGGCCAACTCTCCGTGGAGCGGGAAATTTTCGAGTCCATCCTCAAAACGGCGGATGTGTCGTTCCAGAACCTGGACTCCGCGGAAATCTCCCTCACCGACGTGAGCCACTACTTTGATTCCGACCCCACCAACTTGATCCGCAGGTTGCGGGACGACGGCAAAGCCCCCAGCAGCTACATTGCCGACACCACAACGGCCAATGCCCAGGTGCGCAGTCTGGCGGAAACCATTCGCCTCGATTCCCGCACCAAACTGCTGAATCCCCGCTGGTACGAGGGCATGTTGGCCTCCGGTTATGAAGGGGTGCGGGAGCTGGCCAAGCGACTCAACTACACCTTGGGCTGGAGCGCCACCAGCGCCCAGGTGGACAATTTCATTTACGAAGAGGCCAACGCCACCTTTATCCAGGACCAGGCCATGCGGCAACGGCTGCTGGCCTTGAATCCCCACAGCTTTCGGCGGATGGTGGGCACCCTGTTGGAGGTGCATGGGCGGGGCTATTGGGAGACCAGCGCCGAGAACGTGGAGCAGTTACAGCAGCTCTATCAAGACGTTGAGGACCGGATTGAAGGGGTGGGTGAAGGGTAGGGGCGGAAAACCCTCATCCCTCGGCCCCACAGACCTTAACAATCTGTTACGATTGGGTCTGTTGCTGCTGAAGCCATGAGCCAAGCCAATCTGACCATGCCCCCCATTATCCGTGGCGCCACCGTCACCACTGAAGACGGCGGCCGTCTCAATGCCTTTGCCCGCGAACCCCGCATGTTGGTGGTGGATGCCGATCAGGGTTGGGGCTTCCACGCCCGCGCTGAAAAGCTCAACGGCCGCCTGGCCATGGTGGGCTTCATCGCCTTGCTGGCCACCGAACTGGCCTTTGGCGGCGAGGCCTTCACCCATGCCCTGCTGGGAATCGGCTGAATTCTTGCCCTACGGAGCAATCGGCTGAATCGTCTCCAGGACGGTAATTGCAGCCGAGAGCTTGCCCAGTTCCCCTGCTCAGCCAACCACTGCTCCCGCATCGTCCGCTTCTACGGCTTCCTTGATCGCATCCAAATGGCTATCCCGTAGGCTGATCAGCCAAAGCAGTGCTCTTGCCTGGGCTTGCATGGGGGTAAACCCTTTATCAAACTGCTTCCGCAGGGCTTGGTCTTCCCGCTCCAGGACAACTTGAAACTCCTTGACCGCCTCCTCAAGGGCGGCATGGCCCTGCGCGAGATTTCATCCTCCGTGACTTCCTGACTATCTTCAGGGTCTGCCTGGGATCGGAAAAGTGGCTTCATGGATCGTGCTTCTGTTTGGCGATGAAAAAGCCTACTCTTCCATGAGAGCCCAGGTCAGAGCCGGCAGACGTAATTGAGTAGATAGACAGCTTACCCATGACCCACGCCTTTGGCCTGTTTTGGGATGTGGACGGCACCATGGCGGAGACCGAGGGGGATGGTCACCGGCAGGCGTTCAATGCCGCCTTTGCGGAGCGGGGCCTGCCTTGGCGCTGGTCCATGGATGGCTATCACCAACTGCTGCAGATCAGCGGCGGGGAAGAGCGTCTTCGCCACTGGCTGGCCACCGCTCCCCCCGGCGCCCCTGGGGACCAAGCCGGACAATGGGCCATGGCGGCAGACCTGCAGGAGCGCAAGCAGGTTCACTATGGGTGCATTGTTGCGGCTGGAGGTCTGCCGCCGCGGCCAGGCGTGGTGCGCTTGATTCAAGCGGCGGCTGCCGCAGGATGGCAGCAGTGGATTGTGACCACCAGCCGCCGCCGGGCGGTGGAGGCGCTGCTCCGCACCCAACCCTTCCAACCGCTGGCGTCCGCCTTTTGCGGCTGGGTTTGCGGCGATGACGTAGCCCGCAAGAAGCCCGACCCCCAGGCCTATGCCATGGCCCTGCGCCAATCGGGGCTGGCGCCCCACCAGGTGGTGGCCCTTGAGGATTCCCCCCACGGCCTGGAGGCGGTCTGTCGTGCCGGGCTGCGGTGTCTGGTGACCCCCAGCCAGGTGACGGCGGATCAGAGGTTTGTCGGAGCTGCGGCAGTGGTGAATCATCTGGGTGACGGGCTGCAGCAACCCACTACTGTGGTGCTGGGGCCTGCCCTGGGGCCTCAAGCCCACGTGGATCTTGCCTACCTGCAAGGCCTTCTTCCAGGGGGCCAACCCCCGTCAGCCTCGCCCAGTCTCGAATCCTGAGCCCGCAACACACCCGCCTTCAGAGTGCCTCCGCCGGTGTTGGCCGCTGGCTTCTCAACGTGCTGCAGGCCTCGTGGCGCCGCAGGGTGGTCTTGATTCTCGGGCTCACCGGCGGCTTTTTCATCGGTCAAGTGGGGATACCGTTCCTCAGCCGATTGCCGCCCCTCAGTGATTTTGGCGCCTTGGTGGTGCTGGTGGCCTGCGAGATTCTTGTGCGGCTCCGCAGTCTGGGGGCCAATGCAGCCAATCTGTTCCTGCTGCGGCAAGCTCTGGACAACATCCGTGTCGGCTTCGTCTTCTCGGTTGTGCTGGAGGCGTTCAAGTTGGGGTCCTGAGTCGGTGTCCATGTCTTCCCCAGGGCCAACGGTCTGGGTTGATGGCGATCTCAAGCTGCAGGCGGTGCTGGACGGGCCACCGCAGCGTCGTCGGCTGGCCCGACAGTTGGCCCGTCAGACCGGCTGGCGGGCGCTGCTGAACTTGGACGAAGGGGCCGTGGCGGCATGGCTGGATCGGCAACTGGACCTGCTGGCCACGTCAACCATTGTGGAGGCTCTGGCGGCGATCCCGCACCACCCCAGTGTGCTCTGGGGCCTGTGGATCCCCATGGCGCAACTCATGGGGAGTATGCAACGAACAACGCCACGCCCCCGCATCGGCCTGGCGGGGGTGCCGGGTACTGGAAAAACCACCCTGGGCCAAGCCATGGCCGTGCTGGGCCGGGCCTACGACTTTTCCCCCATCGTGGCCTCCATTGACGACTACTACCTGCCCCTGTCCACACGGACCATGGCCATGGCCGCCAATCCCTTTGCCATTGACCGCGGTCCCCCCGGCAGCCACGACCTGCAATGGCTGAACCGCTCCCTGGACGACTTCGCTGCCCATGGGCAGTGCTGTATTCCCTGTTTTGACAAGGGTCTGGCCGGTGGCCGGGGGGACCGCAGCGGTAGTGGGTGCCATCGGGGGGATGTCTTTCTGCTGGAGGGCTGGATGGTGGGGGCCCGCCCCTTCCCGGTGGGGCCGGAGGATCCCCACCCTGGCGCGTCCGCTGCGGAGCGGGCCTGGTGTGCCCGTTGCAGCAACGTGCTGACGGAGTACACCAGCACATGGGAGCGGCTGCATGGGCTGGTGCTGGTGGTTCCCCAGCAGTGGCGCCACAGCCTGCGGTGGCGGCTCCAGGCGGAGGCACGGCAGCGCCGCCGCGGTAAGGGCGCCCTCAGCGGCGCTCAACTGGAGCGGTTGCTGCGTTGTTTCTGGGCCTCGGTTCCACCCCATCGCGCCCTGCAACCTGCCCGGACTCCAGCGGATGGAGCACCGCCCGTGATGATGATGGCGATCCTGGACGGCCGGCGACGGGTCGCGAACATGGGGCCGCCTGAAGCCGTCAACTGGCCCGCCCCGGTTCAGCTTCCCTCCTCGTCCTCGTCCTCGTCCTCCGCATCATCTACGGGATAGTGAAAGCCCGTTGCCCGCCCACTGAGGACGGCCTTCCCCAGGGACATGGCCCGCTGGGCAGCCAGCCGCGCCTTGCGGTTCCATGTGGCGCGGCGCTGATTCCGCTTCCGGTTGGAGGTTTTCTTCTTGGGGACAGCCATCGGATCTCAGGGACACGGGATCATCAACCTTCTATTCTTGCCATGGCGTGGAACCACGTCAAACTATTGGGCATGACCATCTGGCTACAGTTGTTCCGAGAAGGGAACACTCTGTGGTAAATCAGAGGCACATGGCCGTTGTGGGGCCAGCACTGGGCCAATCTGCCAGGGACCCGCTCAGCTACAGCGGCCTTGTGCAGGCCGTCCGTGACGGCCAGACGCAGGAGTTGCTGTGGGATCCTGATCTGCGCAAGGTGCGGGTCACCCTGGTGGATGGTCGCCAGAGCGTGGTGGACGTGTTTCCCGAGAATCCTGTGCTGATTCAGGAGGCGGAAGCCGCCGGGGTGCCCCTCACCATTCAGGACAGCCGTCAGCAGCAGGCCCTCACGGGACTGATGGTCAACCTGCTGCTGGTGCTGCTGATCCTGGTGAGTCTCATCTTCCTGCTGCGCCGCTCCGCCAAGGCGGCCAACCGGGCCCTGGGCTTTGGCCGCAGCAAACCCCGCCTCCGCCCTGAAAACGACATCAAAGTCTGTTTTGGGGACGTGGCAGGGATTACTGAAGCCAAGGATGAACTCCAGGAGGTGGTGGCCTTTCTCAAGCAGCCGGATCGGTTCACCAGCATTGGTGCTCGGATTCCCCGCGGCGTGCTGCTGGTGGGGCCACCGGGAACGGGCAAAACCTTGCTGGCCCGTGCCGTGGCCGGAGAGGCGGGGGTGCATTTTTTCTCCATCTCCGCCAGTGAAT
>NZ_FITM01000080.1 GCF_900047545.1 Candidatus Synechococcus spongiarum | reverse complement strand
GGGCATAGCTGCTGAGGTGGACCGGCTGGCCATGGAGAAAGTGATGGCCGCCAACGGTGGTGCGGCCACCGGGCAGGAAGGCCGGTAACAGGAACACCACCGCAAAAGGACCCAATTCCTGGCTAAGCACCTGTGCCTCCAGGGGGAAGTGGCTGCGCAGGGTGGAATCCCCCCGGCTCACCAACTGCCAGTGCTCCAGATTCAGCCGCTTTAGCGCCAGGCGCAAGTTGCGACAGATGGCGCGAAGACGCACCTCCGCGGCCCGGCGGGGCAAGGCGCGGGTGTTGGCCAGGATGAAGACAACGTTGGCCGGATGCTGGAGCCCTGCCACCAGGGTTTCCACACGCCAACTTAACAAGAGCAGGCAACTGTGAACCGTCTGCGAGCCTGTTGGGTCATCATCAATGACGATCAACTTGCTTGTGGGCGCTGGGGTCATTGGCACCGGGACGTGAGATGGGAAGGGCCACGGTGACCCGTGGCTGGCTGCGGCCCACGCTGCAGGAGGTTCCCGATCTCCTGCGCCAGCTCAATGTGGCCCGTCAACCCTGGCGCCCCGCCGGGCTGGGGGCACATTTCCACTGGTGTCGGCCTGGGCCGTGGGAGGGCCAGGTTGTCTCCGTTGCCGGCAACAACAGAATCCTCCGCCATAGCGCGGAAGACTTCACCATTGAAGTGGAGGCGGGACTCCCCCTGGCCTGGTTGCAGGCAGCCTTGGCGGAACAGGGGCAATGGCTGGCGGTAGACCCTCCCCCAGCCGCCGGCCCAGGCACCGTTGGCGGACTGGTGGCCCGTGGGCTCTCCGCCGGTCTGCGCCATCGCTATCTGGGCGTCCGGGATCAGCTCATCGGGGTGGGCTTTGTGCGCGCCGATGGCGTGGCAGCCAAGGCAGGTGGCCGGGTGGTCAAGAACGTGGCCGGCTACGACCTCATGCGGCTGCTCTGTGGCTCCTGGGGCTCCCTCGCGCTGCTGACCCGCCTGACCTTGCGCACCTATCCCATGCCCCCCCAGCGTCGTCACCTGCTGCTTTGTGGCCCCCGGGAACCCATGCTTCAACTGCGCCAGTGGCTGTTGCGCTCCTGTCTCACCCCGGAGCGGATGGACTGGTGGAGTCCCGCCATGGCAAGGCGGTTGGGCTGTGGAGCTGCTCCGGAGGATGAGCTGTGCCTGGTGATCAGTTTGGGCAGCATCTCCCGGGACGCCATCAAGGCCCAGGAGCAGGCCCTGGCAGCACAGCTTGGAGACTTCGTCCAGATGCAACCCCTGCCCAACTGGCCACAGGTGGCCCTGGCGCGACCGCCGGAGCCGGGCGCCTGGCTCTTGCATCTGGGCTGCCGTCCTGCATCCATGGCCCAGCTCATGCTGGAGAGTGGCGCCGCGGGGCTGTGTTGGCACGGTGGGCTCACCACCGGCCTGGGCTATGCCATCGGCACCCTCACCGTTGAGCAGGTGCTCCAGTTGCGGAACCGCCTCACGGCCCATGGTGGTTTTCTGACCATCCTGGTGCAGCCCCACGGCACCATCCCGTCTACCCTGCCGCCGTGGCAGCGTCAGCCTGCTGCAGACGTGATGCTGGCCATTAAACATGCCCTGGACCCCTATGGGCTGGTGAGCGGCGGCGGGGTGCCGGGGAATTGAGTGGTGAGGGCACGGGTCAACTCCAGGCTCCACCTCCGGGACAGAATGTCCAGCCATTGGATGGTGACGGGATCGCCGTGCTGGCGAGCTTCCGCCAGCAATTGTTGAGCAGCCTCCAGGTCGCCATTGTCCTGCCGCAACATGGCCTGGGCAATGAGGGGGCGTGGATCCGTCTCCTTCCGTTGCGACCGGTCGATCATTTGCTCCAACAGTTGGTCTGCCGCGCCCACCTTGCCCTGGGTGCGGTACACGTCCGCCAACAGCAAGCCATAGGGCACGGCATCAACCGTGCTCTCCATATCCGAGTCTGGCGGCTCCGGGGGCTGGACCCGTTGCCAGGCGGCCTCGGCCTCGGCCTCGGCCCGGTCCGCCTCGCCCCGCTCCAGCAGGATGCGGCAATGGAGTTGCAGCAGTGAAAGGTTGTCGGGATCCACCGCTAAAAGATCTTCAACCTGCTGTTGGGCAGCGGTCAACTCGCCACTGGCCCGCAGCAGCTCGGCAGCTAGCACACTCAACTGCCAGCGCTGGGGATGCTTGCGATGCAAAACCTGCAAGTGGTCGTAAGCAGCCTGGAGATCCCCTTGCTGCAGCCGGCTCGTGATCAACTTCAGCAGCAAGTCCGGATCGTCCGGCAAGCGAACCGGTTGCTTGCGGAGGTTGACAACGTTCTGCTGCTCGGCCGGACCGGCAGAGGTGCTGCCAGACGCCCACCAGCCCAGGAAAAAGATGCCGCCATAGCTGCCGCCAAGCAACACGCCCTGGAGCAACAGAACGATGGCACGGGGCACGGGGGCGGTGAGGGGTCTGGCAGGATTAAACTGTCTCACAAGGCAGAAATCCAGACTGGATATGGCAAAACAACCCATTTCACCGGTGACAGACCCTCTGCAATTCCGAGCCATCGGACTTGTCAGGGGCATTTATCGCTCAGACGACCCGGACTCCTTCACCATCGGAGTCATCCACGCCATGGACAACACCCAACTGGAAGCCGTTCTTCTCGGCCGCGTGATCCACTTGGTGCGGCGGTACGTGGACTTGGACCAGCCCCATCTCTGGGTGTGCTACCCACGCAATGGCGATAAGGATCACGACAAGCTTCACCTGCAAGTGATGGGGATTTGGGAGCCCAGCTTGCTGGATCGCACCGACGAGGCGCCCCAAGATCCCCGGCCCTCCGAAGACCCGCAGCATTCCCACGATATTGAGCTGTCAGACGGTTATTTTTCCGTGCGCGGTGAGTTGATGTTCACCAATCCCGAAGCACAGCAGCTTGTGGTCAGAATTCGCCAGCAGCCCCGGGGCAAAACCACCCACAAGCGCGGACGTAACTTCAAGCTGAGGCTCCATGGGGTTGTGCCACGCCGTGCTTTGCGACACTTCCTCAACCTGGACCTGAAACGCCATGGACAGAGTCTGCATGTGGAGCGCTACGACGTGATTCAGCCCATTAGGAGGGGACGTTTTGACAGAGGGCAGGGTGGACAGGGGAGAGTGCTCCACAGCAGAAAACCGGTGGGCCGCTCCCTTGAGCCGGGCGCCTCTGCAGGCCCTGGTCGGCCGCGGCAAGGCGTTCTCAAACGCCTCAACTCCGAGGCCTGACGGGACGCGGCCTGCCCCCTTAACCCAGGCAGGCCATGGGACGGCGCTGCTCAAGACCCAGGGCCTTGGCCACGGTCGGGTGGCAGATGGAGCCGTCAGCCGTGTTCAAGCCCCCCAGGAGTTCCGGCTTCTCCGTGACCGCTTCCCGCAACCCGAGCCCGGCAATGGCCCGGATGTAGGGCAGGGTGACGCTCACCAAAGCCTGGGTGGCGGTACGGGGCACGGCGCCGGGCATGTTGCCCACAGCATAGTGCCCCACGCCATGGACAACGCGCACCGGGTCCGTATGGACCGTCTCCTGGCTGGTGGCGATGCAGCCCCCCTGGTCAATGGCCACGTCCACAATGACCGAGCCAGGGGTCATGCGCTGAACCAGTTGCTCGTCCACCAGTGTGTGGGCACGGCCACCGGGAGTCAGCACGGCGCCGATCAGCAGATCTGCCGTGGGCACCAAGTGCTCAATGGTGGTCCGATTGCTCACCAGGCCCGTGATCCGGCCACGGCGTTCCGCCTCCAACTGACGGAGTCGGCCTGGGGAAAGATCCAGCAGAATGACCTCGGCATCCATGGCCGCCGCGATGCGGGCTGCGCTCCAGCCCACGGTGCCAGCCCCCAACACCACCACCCGCGCCGGTTGGACGCCTGTGCAGCCGCCGATCAACACCCCGCGGCCCCCATGGGGCTTCTCCAGCAGGTGGGCCCCCACCTGGGCAGCCAGACGCCCGGCAATCTCGCTCATGGGGGCCAGCAGCGGCAGGCTGCCGTCCTCCAGTTGCACGGTTTCATAGGCAACGGCGCTGACCTTGGCCTCCAGCAAGGCCTGGGCCACCGCCGGATAGCCCGCCAAGTGCAGATAGGTGAACAGCACCAGGTCTTCTCGTAGAAACCGATACTCCTCGGGCTGGGGTTCCTTCACCTTGACCACCACGTTGGCGGACCAGGCGGTGGCGGTGTCCACAAGAATCGCCCCCGCCGCGGCAAAGTCCTCGTCCGCAAGACCCGCTTCTTCTCCGGCGCCCCGCTCCACCCACACCGCCAGGCCGTGGCGTGTCAACTCCTTGGTGGCGTCCGGCGTCAGCGCCACACGCCGCTCGTCCCGTTTGACCTCCCGTGGAATGCCCACATTGGCAGTTGACGACATGGCCATAGGACCCAATTCCGGCTTCGGTTATCTTCCCATTCAGGTCAACAGGGGGTAGCCCATGGCCTGCCGCTCCCCTTGCCAGGCCTGGGCCACCGCCGCCGCCAGCTTGCGGATGCGCATGACGGTGCGCTGCCGCTCCGTGACGGAGATGACCCCCCGGGCATCCAGCAAATTGAAACAATGGCTGCACTTGAGCACCCAATCCAGGGCCGGAACCGCTAAGCTTTGCTCAGCCAGTTGGCTGGCTTCCGCTTCATAGAGGTGGAACAGTTTCAGAAGACGCTGAGGGTCACTGGCGACAAAGTTGTAACGGCACTGCTGCCGCTCCTGCTCCAGCCAGATTTGGCCGTAACGCAGGTGGTGGTTCCAGCGCAGGTCCCAAAGATTGTCCACCTCCTGCAGGTACATGGCCAGCCGCTCCAGGCCATAGGTGATTTCCACGGAGACGGGACAGCAGTCCAGCCCGCCGCACTGCTGAAAATAGGTGAACTGGGTGATCTCCATGCCGTCCAGCCACACCTCCCAACCCACACCCCAGGCCCCCAGGGTCGGGGATTCCCAGTTGTCTTCCACAAAGCGAATATCGTGGCGCTCGCAGGCAATGCCCAGGGCCTCCAGAGAGCGCAAATAAGTTTCCTGGATACCGGCGGGAGAAGGTTTGATCAGCACCTGGTATTGGAAATAGTGCTGGGCCCGATTGGGGTTATCCCCGTAACGCCCATCCCCGGGTCGTCGGCAGGGCTCCGGGTAGGCCACGGCCCACGGCTCCGGACCAAGGGCGCGCAAGAAGGTGTGGGGGCTCATGGTGCCAGCCCCCTTTTCCGTGTCGTAGGGCTGGAGCAGGACACAGCCCTGTTCTGCCCAGAAGCCGTTGAGGGTGGTGATGATCTGCTCAAACGTTTGCCGGCTGGACATGGAACTGGACATCAGGAAAGCGGATCTCCAGGTGTACAACAACTTGAATGGATGTGATCACCTTGTCTCAAGGTGGGAGAAAGACCTGTAGGATGGCGGCAACCCTTGCAGTCATTAGGCATGATTGGCTTGAGTCCGTTGGTGATGGATACTGGGGTCGTTGCATTCAGAGGCTCGCCGGCGCCACCCCAGCCCCGGGAACTTCAACTGAAGAGCAGGTTGATTACCGCCACGGCTTGGACCTTGGCGCTGTTGGAATTGGTTGTGGCCGTCACCCTGGCCCTGGGCCAAGGCCTGCTGATTGCCATGATTCTCATTGCCCCCCTTGAGTCTTCTGAGCAAGGGGATCAACCTGAAGCCTAGACGCCCCAGCCCTTGACCCCGGCGCTGGGGCAGCCAGTCCGGGCGCTGGTAAGCTGGCGACGGAATCATCGTTTTTCGTGCGTCAGGCTTTTATTGCGGGGAACTGGAAGATGCACATGACCTGTGCAGCCGCCCTGCGTTTTCTTGAAGATTTCCTCCCCCAGGTCACAGAAACCCCCACGGACCGGACCGTCATCCTGATCCCGCCGTTCACGGCCCTGTCCAGCCTCAGCAGCGCCATGCATGGAGGTCGCATTCGCCTAGGCGCTCAGAACGTGCATTGGGACGGGGACGGGGCCTACACAGGTGAGATCTCTGCCCCCATGCTGACGGAGCACGGGGTGCGCTACGTGATTGTGGGCCATAGCGAGCCGCGCAAGTATTGGTGCGAAACCGATGAGGCGGTCAACCGCCGCGCCCATGCGGCGCAAAAGGAGGGGTTGACCCCCATTGTCTGCATCGGGGAAAGCCTAGAGCAACACCAGGCTGGGGAAACCGACGCAGTGATTCACCGCCAAGTGGAAGCCGGGCTGGAGGGCCTGGAGTTGGATTCCCTGGTGGTAGCCTATGAACCCCTCTGGGCCATCGGCACAGGACAGACCTGTGATGCCTCGGAGGCCAACCGCATCTGCGGGCTGATCCGCCAATGGTCCGGTAATCCGGAGCTGACCATCCAATACGGCGGCTCCGTGAAACCCGGCACCATTGACGAACTGATGCACCAGTCCCACATTGACGGGGTGCTGGTGGGCGGCGCCTCCCTCGACCCGGACGCCTTTGCCCGCATCGTCAACTACCAGTCATTTCAGGAGAACTGAGCTGCGTGCCATGGGGAGCGCCATTCCAGGTCTGGCGCCAGATCGCACCGCGATCATGGCGGTGGTGAACATCACGCCCGACAGCTTCAGCGACGGGGGACGCATCACCAGCGTGGCCCAGGCCGTGGACACCTGTGGCGCCCATCTCCAGGGGGGCGCCCACGTTCTGGACATTGGCGGCCAGAGCACCCGTCCCGGCGCCGTGGAGATGGGGCCTGCCGTGGAGATGGAGCGGGTGGTGCCCGTGATTCAGGCTGTTCGCCAGCAGTTGGGACCTGAACCCGTCCTCTCCGTTGACACCTTCTGGGCCGCCGTGGCCGAGGCGGCCCTGCAGGCGGGGGTGAACTGGGTGAACGACGTGAGCGGCGGCAACCATGATCCCGCCATGCTGCCGCTGGTGGCGCGCCGGCGTTGTCCCTATGTGCTCATGCACCGCCGTGGCGATAGCCGCACCATGGACGCCATGGCCCACTACGAAGACGTGGTGGGGGAGGTGGAGGCGGCCCTGCTGCGCCAGACAGCTACGGCGCAAGCCGCTGGTGTGGAACCCTGGCAACTCCTCTGGGATCCCGGCCTGGGATTTGCCAAAACCACCCACCACAACCTGACCCTGCTGCGCCACCTGTCCCGCCTGACCCACCACGGCTACCCCCTGCTGGTGGGGCCGTCCCGTAAGCGGTTCATCGGTGCAGTTCTTGAGCAGCCCGACCCCTGCCGGCGCAGTTGGGGCACGGCCGCAACGGTCTGCAAGGCCATTGCCGGTGGCGCTGCCGTGGTGCGCATCCATGACGTGAAGGCCATGGCCCAGGTGGCCACCATGGCGGATGCACTGTGGCGTTCGCCCCAGGCCGGCTCATCACCGGATGAGCCTCAGCCCCAGGCAGCCAACTGACGCCGACACAGGTTCACCAGCAGGTCTCGGCGCAGATAGGGGTAGCGACCAACCCATAGGTTCTGCTGTGGCAGCCAGGCATCGCTGAAGGCCATGACGGGGGAGAAATCCCGACGGTTGGCCATGGCCAGACAGCAAACGGTGTCGCCCCGGCGAATGCCCTGGTGCTTCTGTTCCAGGGGGAATGCCAGGGTGCCCAGGAAGCCGTCCTCATCGGCAAGCTCCAGGTTGAGCCAGCGGCGCTTGCTCTCCACCAACTCCAGTCGTCCCTTGGCGTTGACGTCCTCGCGGCGCTGCGCCACCCGCTCTTCCGTGAACAGGTCCCCCACCTGGGCCATCACCAGGGCTGTATGGGAAAACCGGCGCAGATGACCGTTGCGCTGGGCCGCCACGGCCACGGGCGCCCACAACCAGGTGAGGCCGAAGACAATGCCGGTGACCAGCCAAAAGGATCCTGAGGGGCTGCCAAAACCCAAGACCTGGCTGAGAAGCAAGCTGACCACCCCCCCCACCACGGAAATCATCACCCGCTGGAGCAACACCTGGGGACCGCCCCAGCAGGCACTGAACTGGGGACCGGTGGCCACCTTGGGGAGCAGCTGGTCCCGCTCCGCGCCACTCAGCGGAATCAACATGGCGCCTTGAGGAGATGTTCCAGCCCGTAGACCAGTCCCTCCAATGCGCCCACTTGACGAATGGTTTGCAGGACACCGGGCATGTAGGCGCTGCGGTCGATGGTGTCGTGCCGCAGGGTGTAGGTCTCGCCAGGGCTGCCAAACATCACCTCTTGGTGGGCCACCAGGCCGGGGAGCCGCAGGGCGTGGAGCCGCAGACCGCTGGGGCGCTGTCCACCACGGCTGCCCGCCAGGCTCTCCTTCTCCTCCACAGCGGCCGGGTTATAGACCTTGCCCAGGGCTTCCATCAACTCTGCTGTTTTGATGCAGGTGCCGCTGGGGGCATCCGCCTTGCCGTTGTGGTGCAGTTCGATCAACTCCGCATGGTGGTAGAAGCGGGCCGCGGCCACGGCAGCCTGTTGCAGTAACACCATGCCCACGGAAAAGTTGGGAATCACCGCAGCGCCAACGGACGCCTTGCGGCTGAAATCAGCCAGGTCCTCCAGTTGCTCGGGAGAGAGACCCGTGGTGCCAATCACTGGGTGAACGCCGTAGGCAATTGCCGCCCGGGTGTGGTCGTGTACCACGGCGGGATGGGTAAAATCCACCATCACGGCGCCGCGATGCTGCTGGCTCACCAGGCAAAGGTGACCCTCCAGATCCTGGCTCACCACCACTTCCAGAGGGTCCAGGCCCAACAGGGAGCCAACGTCCTCCCCCAGCGCCTCTGGTGCCGTATCAATGGCGGCCACTAGGCTGAGATCCGCAGCTGCGGTGACGGCCCGCACCACGTGGGAGCCCATGCGCCCCAGCGCTCCAACCACCAGCACAGGGATTGTTGAGGCAGGGGAGGAGGGGGAGCCTTGATCGGTCACGGGCATGGGGGCAGGCATGGGGTCCAGACTTATCCCAAACCATAATCGCGCACCCACTGACACCAACCAACAAGACCCTTGCCAAAGGGTCTGTCCACCATGGATCATGGCTGCCATTTCATGGAATTGGCCATGGCTTGCGAGCGCACGTTTATCGCCATCAAGCCAGATGGGGTGCAACGGGGACTGGTGGCGGACATCCTGGGCCGTTTCGAGCGCAAGGGCTTCAAGCTGGTGGGCCTCAAGCTGCTGACCCCCAGCCGGGCGCTGGCGGAGCAGCACTACGGGGTTCACCGGGAGCGTCCCTTCTTTGCGGGGCTGGTGGCGTTCATCACCTCCGGCCCGGTGGTGGCCATGGTATGGGAAGGGGAAGGGGTCATTGCCAGCGCCCGGGTCCTCATTGGCGCCACCAAGCCCCTGGAGGCGGCCCCCGGCACCATCCGGGGTGACCTGGCGGTGGACATTGGCCGCAACGTGGTCCACGGCTCTGACGGCCCGGACACCGCCCAGTTTGAAATCGGCCTCTGGTTCCAACCAGAAGAACTCAGTAGTTGGCAACCGGCGGATCAGGCCTGGCGCAGCGAGGCTTGAGCAGGGGCTGGAGAAAAGCGGTTCCAGCGGAAGGCATGGAGGAAGGGGGCGACCCAGGAGGTGTTGTGGCAGCCCCCTGGATCGGCCTCCAGCACGACTCGGGTGAGTTCCGCAGTGACAGCAGCCAGCAGAACCCCGTTGCGGTGGTGGCCCGTGGCCATCACCAGCCCTGCCAGCGGACCCGGCCCCAACACCGGCTGTTGATCCCCCGTGCAGGGCCGGAACCCGTACCAACGCTCCATGGGGGGCCAGCGGGTTGCGGCTGGCAACAACTGCCGCAAACCCTGCTCCAACCGGCTCTGCCCCATGGGGGTGAGGCCTGGGGTAAAGCCCACCTGCTCCGTGGTGGCCCCCACCACCACCAGGCCGTCCTGGCGCGGCACCAGGTAGGTGCCGGGACCAAAGAGCACCCGCCGCAAGGCCTGGCGCGGCGCTTGTACGGAGAACATCTGCCCCTTGACGGGCGTCACCGGCACCTGAGGGAGTAACTGTTGACTCCAGGCGCCGCAACACAGCACCGCCTGCCCACAGGGCAGTTGCCGTCTCGCCCCATCGTCGGTGCGCAGGGCAAGACCCACCAGGTGCCGATGGCCGCTGCCATCCTCATCCCAGCACAGCCGCTCCACGACCCCTTCCTCAAAGTACACGCCACGACGGCGGCAGGCCCGCTCCAGGGCCGCCATCAACCGGCGACGACTGTCCAACTGACCGTCCTGGGGAAACAACAGCCCGCAGATGAAGGCAGGGCTGATGCCTGGCGCCTCGGTCTCCAGCGCCGCCCGATCCAGGGGATGGCCCAGGGCTGCCGTGGGAAACGCTTGGCGTTGGGCTTCGCTGGTGAAGGGCGCCACCGTGCCACAGGGCAGCCAACCGCAGGGAAGGCCACTGTCTTCCTCAACGGCGCCCACCCATGCCGGAATCATCCGGAGACTGCGCTGAGCCAGCGTCAACAGGGGTCCGCCGAGGCCTTCAGCGTGGGGCGCCAGCATTCCGGCGGCGGCAAAGCCCGCCGCCTCCCGCCGGACACAACGCAGGAGATGGACAGACCACCCATGACGGGCCAGACCGTGGGCCACCGCCAATCCCATCAACCCGCCCCCCAGCACCAACACCTGCTGTTGTCGGCTCCGGTGCAATGGGTTCACGGCAGGTGGTGGCAAGGGGTCTTGCCTATGGTGCATGGAATGCCCGCCTATGGCTGGGCCGGCCGGGGCCGCGAGAGCAGCTAGGATCCTGAAGCGTCTTGGAATGGCTGGCCATGGCAGTTGCGGCTGGGCAAAAGCATCACCACTGGGTTCCCGTTATCGGCCTGGAAACCCATGTGCAACTGGCCACCCGAAGCAAAATTTTCTCCCCCAGCGCCACCGCCTTTGGCGATGCCCCCAACACCCACGTTGACCCGGTGGTGTTCGGATTGCCGGGCAGCCTGCCCGTACTCAATGCCCGGGTGCTGGAATTTGCCGTCAAGGCAGGTTTGGCCATCAATTGCCACATTGCCGAGCACAGTAAATTCGACCGCAAACAATACTTTTATCCTGACCTGCCCAAAAACTACCAAATCTCCCAATACGACCAACCCATTGCCAGGGAAGGCTGGCTTGAGATTGCGGTGGCCGAGAAGGGGCAACCCACCATCAACAAACGCATCGGCATTGAACGTCTGCACATGGAGGAAGATGCGGGCAAACTGCTCCATGTCGGTGCGGATCAACTCTCGGGTAGCACCCATTCCCTGGTGGATTACAACCGTGCCGGTGTGCCTCTGGTGGAGATTGTCTCCAAACCGGATTTGCGCAGTGGCCGGGAAGCTGCCTCCTATGCCGCGGAGTTGCGCCGCATCATGCGCTATCTGGGGGTGAGTGACGGCAACATGCAGGAGGGGTCCCTGCGTTGCGACGTGAACATCTCGGTGCGCCCCAGTGAAGATGCTCCCTTTGGTACCAAAGTGGAAATCAAGAATATGAACTCCTTTTCCGCAATTCAAAAAGCTTGTGATTACGAATTCAAGCGCCAGGTGCAAGCTGTTGTGGCTGGAGAGGCCATTGTGCAGGAAACTCGCCTCTGGGATGAAGGGCGGCAATGCACAAAATCCATGCGCAAGAAGGAGGGCAGCAGTGATTACCGTTATTTCCCCGAACCAGACCTGGGACCCATTCACGTCAGCGTGTCCCAACGTCAGGCCTGGCAGGCGGAACTGCCGGAGTTGCCCGCCGCCCGCCGCCACCGCTACGGCCAGGAATTGGGGCTCTCGGAGTACGACGCCCGACTGCTCACCGATGAGCGCCCCATGGCCGACTACTTCGAGGCTGCCGTGGCCGCCAAGGGAAACCCCAAAGCCGTCGCCAACTGGCTGATGGGCGATCTTTCCGCTTACCTCAATGCCCACAAGCTCAGCGCCGATCAACTTCCCTTCACACCCGCCCGGTTGGTGGAACTGGTGGGGCTGGTTGAGAGCAACACCATCAGCGGTAAAACCGCCAAGGAACTCTTGCCCGAGCTGTTGGCCAACGGTGGTTCGCCGGCAGCCCTGGTGGAGCAACGGGGCCTCACCATGGTGAGCGATCCCGCCCAGCTTACGGCCCTGGTGGAGGAGCTGCTGGCGGCCCATCCCAAGGAGGTGGAGCAATTCCGCCAGGGGAAGACCAAGGTGAAGGGCTTCTTTGTGGGTCAGTTGATAAAGAAAACCAGGGGCAAGGCAGATCCCAAGCTGGCTAACCAGCTCCTGGCCGATGCCCTCAAGGGTTGATCAGGGTCATGGCGCCTGCTTGGCAAGGGCCACGTCCACCTGTCCGGCCAATTCCACAAGATTGCCGTGGTTCTTGAGGATCAGGTCAGCCAGGCGGCGCTTGCGGGCCAGCGGCCACTGGGCCTGGATCCGCTGCCGGGCCTCCTGGGGGCTGAGGTGGTCCCTTGCCAGGAGGCGCTCCAGTTGGCTGGCCTCATCCAGATCCACCAGCCACACCTCGCTACACAGCACCTCCAACCCGGCCTCAAACAGGAGGGGCGCCACCAGCACCACCGTTGCCGCACGGTGATGCCGCGCCAGATCCCTGGTGAAGGCGTCTCTCACCAGGGGATGGGTGAGCACTTCCAGCCAGCGCCGTTCTGCCGGTTGGGTGAAGATCATGCGCCCCAGGGCACGGCGATCTAGGGCGCCGCTGGGTGTTTGCACCTGCTGGCCATAGCGATCCACCACAGCCTGACAGGCCGCCGTGTCGGGCGCCAGAAATTGCCGGGCATAAACATCTGCGTCCAGCACCGGCAGACTGTGGCGATCCGACAACATGGCGGCCACGGTGCTCTTGCCCGTGGCAATGCCGCCGGTGAGCCCGATGCGGCGTTGGGGTCCGCACCAGCGGCGACGCGGGTGGTGGGGCTCCGACGTCATGCCGTCACCATTCCTTGCTGGTTGAGGAGTGGGAGCGTCACCACTTGATCCCCTCTCAACGCCAGCGCCGCC
>NZ_FITM01000078.1 GCF_900047545.1 Candidatus Synechococcus spongiarum | reverse complement strand
TAGAAACTGTTGAGGCTCTCATTCAGGCAGGGGCTGATCTTAACTCACAAGATAAATATGGGCGGACTGCTTTGATAGGTGCTTCTAGGAACGGCTACCTAGAAATTGTCAAGGCTCTCATTCAGGCAGGGACTGATCTTAACTCACAAGATAAATATGGGAAGACTGCTTTGATGGTTGCTTCTAGTGAAAATCAACTAGAAATTGTCAAGGCTCTCATTCAGGCAGGGGCTGATCTTAAACTCACAACATAAAGATGGGCTGACTGCTTTGATAAACACTTCTTATAATAAGGGTCGCCTAACGAACTTCCCCCTGCTACCCCCCGGCATCTGCATCTCCCCAGACCCGCTCTTCCTCATCAATTTCATTGATCGCAGCTGGCAGAGAAGATCTTCGCTGCGGTAAGAGAGCACTTGCGAGAGCAAGGTCTGATGATGAGAGAGGGCACGGTAGTAGATGCCAGCATTATCCACGCTCCCACCTCCACCAGGAATCGCAAGAGGGAGAGGGATCGGGACATGCATCAGACCTGTAAGGGGAACCAGTAGTTCTTCGGCATGAAGGCCCACGTTGGCGTGGATCAAGAATTGGACTTGATCCATGCAGTGTCCACCACTGGCGTCAACGTCCAGGAGGTGACCATGGCGGCAGAGTTATTGCATAAGATACAGACTGCGGCAACCACAGCGACGAGCCTGTCAAGCGTGGGCTTCCCTTGCTCCCTCAACTGTTCTCCCCTCAAGGACCCCCCTACTAGGATGCCTGCTGCAGGTCCTTCAGCGCCGCCAGCAGGGAGGCAGGGCTCTGGGGATCCACCATCAGCACGCTGCCGGCCTTGGCCTGGGCCAGTTGCTCCCCCATGGTCATCCAGTCTTTGGCCAACAGGAGCCGTAGGGCTTCGGCCGCCGTGGGGTGCTTCTCCAGGACCTCTGCCAAGGTGGTGGCGGCCTGCCCACGGGCTTCGGCCAACAGCTTTTGCTGCTGAGCCGTGGCCTCCGCACTGATCACCACGGCCCTGCTCTCCGCCTCCTTCTCCAGCACCAGCGCCTCGGCCCGACCACGGGCCACGTTGATGGCGGCTTCCTGCTCCCCTTCGGAATCCAGGATGGTGGCCCGTTTGCGACGCTCCGCCGTCATTTGTTTTTCCATGGCCGCCGTCACGCCGGGGGAGGGAAGAAGCTCCCGCAGTTCCACCCGGGTCACCTTGATGCCCCAGGGATCTGTTGCCGCATCCAGTTCCTGCAACAGGCGGTCGTTGATGGCTTGGCGGGCACTGAACGTCTGATCTAGGTCCATGAGGCCCACCTCGGAGCGGATCTGGGTGAGCACCAGGTTCACCAGCGCGGTTTCCATGCTCAGGACGGCGTAATAGCTCTTGAAGTGGTCAACCAGTTGCCAGTAGATCACCGCATCCACGGAGATGGCCACGTTGTCCTTGGTAATGCAGGGTTGAGGCGGCACGTCCAGCACCCGCTCCTTGAGGGACTGCCTGGACACCTCCTTCTCCAGGAACGGCACGACAACGTTGATGCCCGGTGTGAGGGTGCGACTGAAGGTGCCCAGACGCTCAACCAGGACGGAGTTGCCCTGCTGGGTGATGCGGAGACTGCGCAAGCCCAGCAGGACGACTAGGAGCAGGGGCGCAAAAGCCAGGGGGTTCATGGCGACCAGCGGCTGTGATGGTGTCAGGCTAAGCCTATGGTTCTTGCCATGTTTCTCGTGATGTTGCTCGCCGATCCGCCATGGTGATCTGGCTTGGTCTGGTGCTGGTTCTCCTCCTGCTCACCATGGCGGGTGTGGATCTGGACGGTCTCCTGGAGGCCCTGTTGGCGGCCCTTGCCCTGGCTGTGCTGACGGGTTTTGTGCCATCCACGGCTCTGGTGGCCCAGTTCGTCCTGTTTGTGGTGCTGGGACTGCTGTTGTTCGCCGCATTGCGCATCGGCCGCAAACCCCAACCAGGCGGTGGGAACACAGACCACGGCCTGGGCACAGCCGTGGTGCTCTCGGCCGAGCCCCAGCCGGAGCGGTGGCGCGTGCGCTGGCGGGGTCAAAGCTGGGCTGCGTTGAACAGTGACCCCACCATCCCCTTGCAGGTGGATGAGGAGGTGTTCGTGGTGGAGCACCAAGGCACCTGTCTGCAGGTGATTTCCAAACGCAGCCTGCTGGCCAGCGATTGATGGGCAAGCGGGGTTGCAGTCAGGGAACCAGTAGTCAGCCCATCCTCTGGCGGCCTTCCAGAGCCCGGGCCAGGGTCACCGCGTCGGCAAATTCCAGTTCACTCCCCATGGGCAGGCCGTAGGCGATGCGGGTGACGGGGCAGAAGGGTTGGATGAGACCGGCCAGGTACAGGCTGGTGGTGTCCCCCTCCACGCTGGGGGTGAGGGCCAGGATCACTTCCTCAATCGGGTTCCGGCTGATGCGCTGGATAAGGGCCTGCACCGTGAGCACGTCCGGCGTCACACCGTCCATGGGGGAGATGACCCCACCCAACACGTGATAGACCCCGTGAAACTCCCCACTGCGCTCCAGGGCCAGCAAATCCTTGGACTCCGCCACCACACAAATCTGATTCTGGCGGCGGCGCTGATCTCGGCAGATGTCGCAGAGCGGGGCCGTCGCCAGGTGGAAACACTGTTCACACTGGCCCACACAGCGCCTGGCCGTCAGCAGGGCCTCGGCAAAGGCCTCAAGCTGCTCCTGGGGCTGGCGCAGCAGGTACAGGGAGAGGCGTTGGGCGGTGCGGGGACCAATCCCCGGCAAGCGCTCAAACTGTTGGATCAAGCGAGCCAGGGGTTGGGTGAGGGGGCTCACGGCAGGCGCCGGGGGAACAATAAAAAAGACGCTAAGGGGCAGGCAACCGCTTGAGCTGCACTCCTCTCAATTCACTGTTGCCACAGCCAGCACTCAGCTAGACAAGATCCATCATTGTCGGCCATTGCTCTTGTCCACAGCAGCCTTTGATCAACTCCGTCAACACCAGCGGGAAACCCACGTGCTGGCCAGCATCAGCAGTTGCCTGTATTGGGACCAGAATACGGCCATGCCCCCAGCCGGTTCCGCCTGGCGTGGGGAGCAGCTTGCCTGGGTAGCTCAACAACTCCATCGCCGTCAAACCAGCAACCACTATGGGGACTTGCTGGCGGCTGCAGAGGCCGGCCTCTGCCAACTTCCCCCTGACCACCAGGCGGCCTGGCGGCGGAACCTGGCCTTGATGCGGCAGCAGCGGGAGCGCCAGCGTCGCCTGGACCCTGATCTGGTCAATGCCCTGGCGGCAGCCCAGACCCGGGGGTACAGCCTTTGGCAAGAGGCCAAGCGCAATCAGGATTTTCCCGCCTTTGCACCGGCGTTGGAGGTGTTGATCCGGCTGCGGCTGGAGCAGGTGCGCCAGTTGGCGGAGCCCCGCTCCCCCTGGGAAACCCTGGCTCAACCCTTTGAGCCGGACATCAGTCATCAACGGCTGGAGCAGTTGTTTGCCCCCCTGCGCCAACGGCTGCCGGAACTGGTGGAACGGGTCCGCAGTACATCGCGCCCGCCAGCGCCCCCGTGGACTCTGGGCCAGGCGACGCAGCGCTCCCTCTGTGAGCAGTTGTTGACATCCTGGGGTTTTGACGAGCAGCGCTGTGTGCTGGCCAGTTCCCCCCATCCCTTCTCCACTGACCTGGGTCCCGAGGATTTCCGCATCACCAGCCGCATCCTGACCTACCAACCCCTCAGCGCGTTTCTGGCCACTGCCCATGAGTGGGGCCATAGCCTCTACGACCAGGGTCTGCCGGGGCGGGAGAGCCCCTGGTTCGGCTTGCCCCTGGCGGCCCCCACGTCCATGGGGGTCCATGAGAGCCAGTCCCTGTTCTGGGAAAATCGCGTGGCGCGGGGGCGGGCCTTCAGTCAAGTGTGGTCACCCCGCTTCGCGGAAGCGGTTGGCGCCACCCCCTGGGGGGACGCGAACGGTCTCTGGCTGGCCATGAATCCCCTGGACTCCGGCTTGATTCGCGTGGAAGCCGGTGAATTGAGCTATTGCCTCCACGTGCTGCTGCGCTATGAACTGGAGACCGACCTGCTGGAGCGCCACCTGCCCGTGGCCGAACTGCCGGAGCGCTGGTGTGCCCAGACGGCCCGCTATCTGGACATGACCCCCGCCCACGTGGGGGAGGGTTGTCTGCAGGACGTGCATTGGAGCGAAGGCCTGTTTGGTTACTTCCCCAGTTATGCCCTGGGTCACCTGATCTCCGCCCAGTTGGCGGAGGCCATGGAGGCCGAAATCGGCCCCATCGAGGGTCATGTGGCTGCGGGTGAGGAGCGCCGACTCCTGGGCTGGCTCCGCCGCCATGTTCACCCGCTGGGGCGCTGGGTGAATGGCGAGCAACTGGTGCAACAGGTTACCGGCCGTCCCCTGTCCGCTGCCCCCTTCCACCGCTATCTGGAGTCCAAGCTGGACCGACTGCTGGCTGTGCAATCGAACGGCGACGTCCTGTGCGTTCGCTGATCTGGCGGCTCCTCTGCTGGGAGTCGTGAACAATGGGACGCCGTTCTCTGTCGTAGGCCGCCAGGGCGGCAAGGGGATCACCGGGATGGGCCGCGATGCTTGCGGCCAATACACCGGCATCTTCCAGGCCGGTACACATGCCCCGCGCCTGGGAGGAACTCATGGCATGGGCGGCGTCACCAATCAACGCCAGTGGACCCAATGTCAGGCGCGGCAGGCAGTCAATATCAAAGGAGTAGTTGCACACCAGTGCAGTGGCGGGTGTAGCGGCAAAAAGGGCCTGCACGTCGGTTGGCAGCTTGCCCACCTCAGCGGGCGGCGGCGGCTCGGCCAACCGCTGCCGGCGCAAGACAGCCGTTGCGGGATAGACCTCTTCGCAAAAGAAGCCCCAGTGGGTCCAGGCCTTGCCTTGCTCGTCGTGGCCCAGATCAAGGATATTGGCATAGATCCCGCGGCCACGGGCATAGACGATGAAATCTCCCTGGCAACAGAATTGGTCGTCCTGCACCAGCCCCCGCCACACCCGATCCCCCAGGTAGTGGTAACGGCGTTCCGGCGCCACCACGGCAGCCAGGGTGGAATGGATGCCGTCGGCGCCAACCAGCAGGTCACCACACCAGCGGCACCCATCGCTGAAGGTGGCCGTAATCCGGGGGCCACCACCTGAACCGGCCAACGGCTGCTGCACATCGACGGTCTCCAGGGCGGCGCCACCCCAAAAGGCGGTGGCGTCAAACGCTGACCAGAGCCGGTTGAGAATCAGGGAGCGGCGGATCAGCAGGGACGGGCGCCGGGATGGGTTTTCGTTGGCCGGCTCGCTGCTGATGGGGTCACCGCGCAGGTTGCGGAAGCAGAACCGCCGCACGGGCTGGGCGGCTGCCACCAGCTCGTCCACGATCCCGCCGAGCCCGGCTTGATCCAGGGCCACCAGCCCGCGACTCATCAGCAGGATGCCGCACCCCTGGGTGCGGGGCTGCGCTGCCCGCTCGAACAGGGTCACGTCATGACCCTGGCGTTGCAGCAGGACGGCCAGGGTCAGGCCACTGGTGCCGGCGCCCACCACACCAATTCTTAACGCTCCCAAATCTGTTACTTCTGAATCGTTTCTATAGAGTGCAGCTTAGCGGGTTCTATTGGTTTGTTGAAGGGAAGCCCACCATGACGGACAGCAGCGATCAGTTCCCTATCACCCTGGGGGTGGAGGAAGAGTTGTTTCTTGTGGATCCCCAATCCGGAGATCTGTTGGTTGATCCCGACGTGGGGATTTTTGAGGCCTGCGGAAACACCTACGGTCCCCACAAGGTGGTGCGGGAGTTTTTCCGCTGCCAGATTGAAACCAACACCCGGGTCTGCCACTCGGTGGCGGAGGTGCGCACGGCCTTGCAGGAGACCCGCGGAATCGTCGCGGATGCGGCGGCACGGCACGGGGCCTCGGTCATGGCCTCATCCACCCACCCCTTTGCGGCATGGCAGGTGCAGAGGATAACGCCCAGTGAGCGCTACCAGCGCTTTCTCGCCAGCTTCCAGGACGCGGTCCGGCATTTCGTGATCAACGGCATGCACGTCCATGCCGGGTTCGGGGATCCGGAGACCCGCATCCTGGTGATGACCGCTCTGCGCCGCTACCTACCCCTGCTCCACGCCTTGTCCAGCTCGTCGCCGTTCAGCAGCGGCCGGGAGACGGGATTCAAGTCCTACCGGTTAAACCTGCTGAGCGCCCTGCCCCGCACCGGGATACCCGGCCCGCTGTATTCCCAGGCGGACTACGATCGTCTGATGACTGAATACCGGCGGATAGGCTTCCTTCGAGATGGCAGCGAGCTGTGGTGGGATATCCGACCGTCCCACTTCTTTCCCACCATCGAACTGCGCATCTGTGACGTCTGCACCCGCATTGAGGACGGGGTGGCCATTGTGGCGCTCTATGCCTGCCTGATCCGTTGGCTACTGCGCCAGGCACACATGGGCACGCTGCCGACGGAACCGCTCACTGAACTGATTGAGGAGGAACGTTGGATTACACAGCGTCATGGCGTGTTCCCCCTCTTCGATCACCGCAGTGGTGACGGGGGCAGGATGGGGCGTCCCCACACCTTGGAAGAACTCCGGGAGCACTTGGCGGAGGACGCCCAGGTCCTGGATTGCGAGGCGGAGTTGGACCACGCCCTCGTCACCATTGCCCGGGACGGCACCTGCGCAGATCGCCAACTGGACCGTTACCACCGCAGCCGCCAGGAAGGCGACGGTCACCAGGAGGCCCTGCGGCACGTGGTGGATCTGGTGTTGACCCACACCAAAGAACACCATGCTCGGGGCACTACTCTGGGGAAGAATCCAAACCAGACGGCATGAGCCTTGCGCTCTCCACCCAGCTCATTTGCTTCCTGCTGCTCTCCGGCGCCCTGCTGTTGGGAGCTTTGGGGGTTGTACTGCTGCCCAACGTGGTCTATTCCGCCTTTCTCCTGGGTGGTGTGCTGCTGTCCATGGCAGGGCTCTACCTGCTGCTGAATGCCAGCTTCGTAGCCGCCGCTCAGGTGTTGGTGTACGTGGGAGCCGTCAACGTGTTAATCCTCTTTGCCATCATGCTGGTGAACAAGCGTCAGCCCCTGCGACCCATGCGGGTGCTGCTGCTGCGTCGGCTGCTGTCGGTGGGGGTCTGTCTGGGACTGCTGGCCCTCCTTGTCCAGGTGGCCCTCACCACCCCTTGGGCCCTCCCTGGTCCCCCATCCATCGGTGAAGCCGCCATCATCCGCATTGGCGAGCATTTCTTCACGGATTACCTGCTCCCCTTCGAAGTGGCCTCGGTGTTGTTGTTAATGGCCATGATTGGCGCCATTGTGCTGGCACGCCGTGATGTGCTGGCCCGTGACGTGGTCACTGGCGCGCCCGCGGACCAGGCCCTTCTGGAACGACAGCGCTCACCCCTTCTCCCCAGCCAGGACGCCTCCTCTCCATCAGCGCCTTCCCCATGATGCCCATCACCGATATTCCCCTTCAGGCTTACCTAGTGGTGGCCGCCATACTCTTCTGCATCGGTGTCTGGGGGCTCATCAACAGCCGCAATGCGGTGCGGGTGCTGATGAGCATTGAACTCATGCTCAACGCCGTCAACCTGAACATGATGGCCTTCTCCAGTTATCTGGACGGGGACCAGGTGCGGGGCCAAGTATTTGCCGTATTTATCATCACCGTGGCCGCTGCCGAGGCCGCCGTGGGGCTGGCGATTTTGCTCTCCCTCTACCGCAACCGCGACACCGTGGACATGGAGCAATTCAACCTGCTGCGGTGGTAACACCACCTTGTCGTTCACAGTCTTTGCCATCTATCCTTGGAATCGGCCCTCCCTTGCAGCAATGACCACAGCAGAAGCGACTCTTGGCACTGGGTCTTTTGATGAGGCCATTAGGGCGTTGGGCGGCTACGTGATGGAAGCTGTGCCCAGACGGCTGAGCAGCTTTGTCACGTGGCGGAAGCGTTGGACGCTCGCGCAGCGCGAGCTAAAATCTTTTGTCAAGCGTCGGAAGCGTCGGAAGCGTTGGAAGCTCGCGCAGCGCGGGCTAAAATCTGTTGTCCTAGTGTTTCTGGTGCTTTTTGTCAGCTTCCAACTGTTCCTTCTGTTCCTTGCCGGGATAGCCGCCAGACACCAGACGCAACAGTTGGCCCGGTGCATGAACCAGGAAACGTTTGACGGTGACGAGGGGCTGGCTCTTCTGAAGACGATTGCCAAACACTGCGGAGATCAGGTGCGGAAGCTTGATGACTCTTACCGGCAGTTGACCCGCCTAAAGCTCTTAAGGTGGTCGCCCCTCAATGGCGTGGTCATGGACCAGTTGGACACCCTGATTTGTGAGTTAGAAGATGTGGGTGAGACTGCTGCCCTATCTGCCAGCCCTGAGGTCACAGCCACCATCATGGAGCAGTTGGCTGCCCACGGCATTGCCTGATCAACGGTTTGACTAGTTGGACTGCCTGTGGTGATAGAGCGGCGACGGGAGCATTCCAGTGAGTTTGAGAGACATCTCCAATCACTTCTCAAGAAGGATCGAGATTTGCGTCAAAAGGTTGAAAAAGAGCTGGAGTTGCGACGTAAACAGGGTCCAGGCAAGGATCCCCTTCTGAAAGGAGTTAATTGCCGTCCCGTCTTCAAAATGCGGGTTCAGGCCCAAGGCTGTGGCAAACGTGGTGGTGCCCGTGTCATCTACTACTGTGACCACGAGCGTCTTCTTGCACTCTTGATTTTCCTGAAGTCCAAGAAAGCCAACATGAGTTCAGAGGATCTCAAACAGATTCAGGCTGCCCTCCAGGATGCCGGCCTCTGGCCCAAGTGAGTGGCCATGGGCGGTACCACGGAACCCCTTCGGAGCAACTCAGGTGGCTCCTCCGCGCTGACCCACCCTCTGGTCCCGGCCAACCGTCGCCCTGTCCTCTAGCTTGAGTTGCCGTGAAGCTGACCTCTGTCTGGCTGATCTGCCGCGACGGGACGCCCCTGGCGGACCGTTGGGCCCACCTCTGTGCTGAACAACTCGGTGGTTTTGGCGCTGTCTGCCATATTGCCCGCAGCGGGCTCAACTGCAACCCCTTCCCAGATTTGTTGGCCACGGGTTTGCCGGATTTGACGGTGGTGCTGGGGGGGGACGGCACCGTGCTCAGCGCGGCCCGTCACCTGGCCTCCTATGAAGTCCCGCTGCTGGCCTTCAACGTGGGTGGCCACCTGGGCTTCCTCACCCATGCCCCCAGCCTGCTCCACCAGGGGTCGGGGGTCGGGGAAGACAGCGTCTGGCAGCGCATCCGCGATGATCGTTACGCCGTCACCCGGCCCATGCTGCTGGAGGCGGCTGTGGATTACGGGGACGGGAGGCTGGACTACGGCCCGGTTGGGGACCTCCATCTGGCCCTCAACGATTTCTACCTTCGCCCTGGTCTGGATGATCGCTCCCCCACCTGTCGCCTGGAGTTGGCGGTGGATGGGGAAGTGGTGGACCAGGTACAAGGGGACGGACTGATCGTGAGCACCCCCACCGGCTCCACGGGCTACACCCTGGCCTCCGGTGGACCCATCGTCCACCCTGCCATTGACGCCATTGTGGTGAGTCCCATCTGTCCCATGAGCCTCTCCAGTCGCGCCGTGGTGCTGCCCCCCCGGGCCCGCCTGGCCATCTGGCCCCTGGGGGAAACCGGCCGGGTGGTGAAGCTGTGGAAAGACGGGGCCTACGCCGCCACTCTTCATCCTCGGCAGACGTGCATTCTGCAACGGGCCCAACGCCATGCCCAGATGCTGGTTCTGGGGCAGCAGCCCTCCTATTTCAAAACCCTGCGCCGCAAACTCAACTGGGCTGGCAGCCTTGGCAACGGGCCGCTCTCATCCCATGATGTTCCACCATCCACTTAAGAACGGGAGACCAGGCTTCCCGGCTCAATGGGCGCCCCGCCGTAGGCCACGTGATCCAGGAGACACATCAACTCCCCGTCACAATCCGCGGAGGTGGCAGCGGGAATCCACCGTTTGGGTGTCGAGTGGGATGTTGAATGGTTGTCGGCCGCCAGGGAAGGGGGGAGCACAGGCGGCGGCACGAGCGGCCTTGTGGCAACCCATGATGGACTCTCGCGGCGAACCTTTGCCAGATTTCCGTTGTAAAACTGCAGGAGATTGTAGAACCTGCGCACGGGTTGGCCGTAGTAACTGTGGCCGGAGTGTTTGGGGAAGGAAGCCCACTCCGGTGCCAATCGGTGAGCAAGTTCCTTGGTAAATACGCCATGATCAGCTAACCCCAGCGCCTTACGGCGGTAGATCAAACAGAGGGCAGCTTTATCTTGGTTTTGAGGACTGAAGTCTCGTAACCCGAGGTCTTTTTTCACCATTCGCCATGTGGCGGGCAGGAACTGGTAGGCTCCCGCGGCGGCGGAGGAATACCGGCGGTGAATGATCTTGTCGGGATGGCGCCACAGGCCACGAACATGAAAAAGACCGCCTCCATACTGAACCCGGTAGCCGTCCTCTTTTCCCTGCGTCCAGGTGCCCTCGGCATAACGAATGGTGTTCAGGAGAGCCTTGCGCTCAGGGGTCACTTCAAAATTAATATGGCGGCACTTGCTGGCCGCAAGAGCCGGCATGGTCCAGGCAACACAGGCCAGAGCCAGGGGTAAGAGACTCCGCAACACTTGCCGAACGCTCCAGAAAATGAGTTGAACTCGCTTGCAACCGCAACGTTGCCAACGCGGACAACCATAGGCAATGGGCTCTGTGGACACTAGCGCAAATGACCATTTTCCCTTGACGGTGAAGCCTGTCCACGGCCGGGAAGGAAGGAATCCCTCTGCTGGCTGTCCAGGCCCCGCCATCACCCGCCTGGGACTTGATAGAGACACTCTTGCCGCCGCAGGGTGACCTCCGCATCAAACCAGCATTGCGCTGCCCAGAGCAACTGGTTGCCCTGCAGATGCACCATGGCAAAGTGACGCAGGGGGTAGCCCTGTTCATCCTGGCGGTGGCGGGGCACTACGGCGGCGTTGAGATAGGCCGTGTTGTGGCGATCCAGCAGGAAGGAACGACGCTGACCGCCCCCCCTGAGACGATGATGCATGTGGCCAAACACCACCAGGGGAAGGGGACGATGGCGGCGGATCCGGTTGATGGCCGCGGCCAGGTCCAGATCACCCCAGTCCCGTGCGGGGCGGCACCAGTCCCGACCGCAGACATCATGGGCGGCGCTCCCCAGCCCCGTTGGACCCACATGGGCCAGGAGCACCAGGGGATCCTGGGCCGATACCGTGGCTGCCGCCGCGGTGATCCGTGCGATGGAAGTCTCCAGGGGCACAGGACCCCAGACGGAGCGCACAGCAGCCGAGAGCACGTAGCCGCCGCCAGAGCTGGCGGGACGACCGCCAACAACCGCTAGTCCAGGAGGCTCCAGCCGCCGCAAACCCCAGCCGCAATGCACGTCCCCCAGCAGATGCAGCTGGCGGCTCAACACCTCGCCATGGGCATCTCGGGCAGCGTCATGGTTGCCCAGAATGCAAGCCACCGGATAGGGAAGCCTTGCCACCATCCGACTCATGCGGTCGTCCCCCTCCCCCAGATCACCCACCACCAACACCACATCCGGATCCAGCCGCTCCAGGATGCGGTCATCGACGGCATCCCATAGACCATGTAAATCTCCGGCGATGGCAATCCGCATTGGGCAGCGGCCCATTCAGGACTTGGTTAGGCTTAAGCATCCTGCCTGACTTTGTCTCCTGTGTTTGCCGCAGCACCACCGCTGGAAGCGCAACCCGAGTTGGACCATGGCCCCAGCCCAAGGGATCTTCCGGCAGCCATTGCGGAACTTCGGCAGCGGCGGCGGGCCACCATCCTGGCCCACTACTACCAGGAACCCAAGATTCAAGACATTGCCGATTGTATTGGTGACTCCCTGGAACTCTCCCGGCGGGCCGCCGAGACGGATGCGGACGTGATTGTATTTTGCGGGGTTCACTTTATGGCGGAGACCGCCAAAATCCTCAACCCCTCACGTCTGGTGCTGCTCCCTGACCTGGAGGCCGGCTGCTCCCTGGCTGAAAGTTGCCCACCTGAAGCCTTTGCCAAGTTCCGGGACCAGTATCCCGACCATCTGGTGGTGAGCTACATCAACACGTCGGCAGCCATCAAGGCCCAGAGTGATTTGATTTGCACCAGCAGCAACGCCGTGGACCTAGTGCGCCAGTTACCGCCAACCCAGCCCATCCTCTTTGCGCCGGACCGCAACCTGGGCCGGTGGGTACAGCAGAAAAGTGGCCGCCCCATGGTGCTTTGGCCTGGAAGCTGCATCGTCCATGAAACCTTCAGTGAGGCTGCGGTGCTGGCGCTGAAGCAGGCCCATCCGGAAGCTGCGGTGATTGCCCATCCAGAGTGCCGGGAAAACCTTTTGGACCTGGCTGATTTTATTGGCTCCACCAGTCGTTTGCTCAGCCATAGCCGCAGCGCCGCTGCCCCGGCGTTCATTGTCTTGACAGAGCCCGGCATCCTGCACCAGATGCGCCGGGCCATGCCCGATAAAACCTTTCTGGAGGTGCCGGGACTGGATGGGTGCAACTGTAACGCCTGCCCCCATATGCGTCGCAATAGCCTGGCCAAACTCTGGCGCTGCCTGGAGACCCTGGAGCCCCGCATTGAATTGGCGGAGGACCTGCGTCAACGGGCTTTGGTACCCATTCAGAGAATGCTGGCCATGAGCCGCTGAGTTGGTTGTTGCCTCAATCGGTGACCAACGCTACACGGTCTTGTGACCCTCGTCGTTCTGTGGGGACGCAACCCGGCCAAGATAAAAAAATTCGTACAAACGACGCGCTTTAAGTGATCATGCTCGTCAAGACCGTTATTGCTGATCTGCTCTGGGAAATGGAGTTTCTGCAAGGTCGCTGGGCCATGATGCATCAAGATTGGCAAATCCTCAACCAACACCCTCTAAACCGGCAAGTCCGGAACCATCAGGTCATGAACCACAGGTTGCAAGGGGAGTTGCGCAGCCTACGTTGCCGTGTCCAGCATGTGGAAAACATTGCCCAGTCCCTCCCTGCCGGGAGTGGCGAAGCCATGGGACTGAGCCTGCTTCGGGCCATCTGCAGGAGAGTGCTGACCCAGAGCGATGAGCGGCACTGCTCCCTCGGCAGCCTCGTCTAGCTGCCCCCGTCCTTCGCCAACTGGGGGCGGCCATCCTCGCCACGGCTCAGTTCCTGGTCAATCAGCAGCAACGCTGCAGCGTCCTCACCGGCCAGCCGCACCCGGCTCATCATATAGGCAGCCTGGGCTTCCGAATCCGTCTGCTGCTGGATGATGCCGTCCAGGAAAACGGAGGTGATGTAGTCTCCAGCCCTCTCGGCCATGGAGTAAATCTGCTGGGCTGAGGCTGTCACCGCAACTTCGTTATCAAAGATGAACTGGGTGGCGGCTTCCACGCTGTCCCAGTTGTCCGTGTTGGGTTGCAGGGTGGCCAGTTCAACAGGTTGGCTGCGATCAATGAGGTGATCCGCCACAAGGCAGGCATGACGGTGTTCGCTCAGGGCCTCCTGGCGTGCAAATGCGGCAAAGCCTTTCAGGTCCCGCTCGGCAAACCAGACGGCCAGATGGAAGTAGTCATAGCTGGCTTGCAACTCCATCTGCAGGTGGAGTTGCAGATGGCTCAGAACATCGGGCGCCAGGGTGCGGGGCACGGGGCGACGGCGCTGGGCGGAGCGACTGGTCAGGGCCAGAGCTTCGGTGCTGGGTGTTGTGGTCATGGTGCTGCGGTCTCCACGGAAGGTTGCCCGATCAGGGGTCACTACAATCATAATCAAACATGATTTAGTGGCAAAAACAACGTTGTTTTTGTAACATTTATCACAAGCTCTAGTGAGCTTAGTGGTGCCACTGGTGGCTGGCTTGCCGAAACTGGGTGCAATGCTTCAGTCGGCGAGACCCCATGCATTCCGTTGTCTCAGTCCACCGCAAGCGCAAAAAGGGCTGTAAGCGGTCCAAATGCAGCAAATGGAAGGGCGGCGCCTGCCGCTGTGGTCGTGATTAACAGCCAAGCTGGTGGGCCAACTCCAGCACGCTTTCACTGACCACGTCAAAAGTGTGCTCAGCCTTGCAATCACGGTCCTGCCGGAGGCCGTATTCCGTGGGTCGTGCGATGAAGGCTGTGCGCAAACCGCAGGCCTGGGCAGCGAGGAGATCACTGTTGTGGGCCGAGCACATCATCACCTCTCCATGTGTTAACCCCAACCAGTCCACGCTTATCAGATAGGCTTGAGCCATTGGCTTGTAAGCCTGCGCTGGCTCGGCCCCCAGGATCACGTCCCACGGCAGCCCTGCGGCCTTGGCCATGTTGACTAGCAACGCCACGTTCCCGTTGGACATGGTGCCAAGTATGAACTGGCTCTTGAGCCGCACCAACCCTGGCACCGCATCTGGCCAGGGATCAAGCCGGTGCCAAGCCCGGTTGAGGTGGTCAACCTCCGGTTCCGGTAGGCCAGTAATCCTGAACTGCTTCAGCACCTCCGTCAGTCCTTCGCGGTGCAACACATCGAGTCGCACGAAGTCTCGTCCGCCGCGGCGCACTTGTTCCATGGCTGGCTGATACTTGCCGCGCCAGGCATCCGCGAAGCCGGTCCAGTCAGCGGTAATGCCCTTCGGTTCCATGAGGGTCCTGGCTTGGCGTGCGACACTTTCCCGCCAGTCCACCACTGTGCCGAAGACGTCAAACAGCAAGGCCTTGACCGTCACCTTAGCTGGCTTCCTGGACCAAAGACAGAAGATGGGGGGAGACCCTTGTTCCAGGACCCGAGTCCACTTCCAGGAGGTGGGCTTGCCGCGCCTTGCTGATCAAGCGGGTGGTGGTCACCCGGGTGGTGCCGATGAGCTCGGCAATGCGCTCATGGCTCAGACGGAACGAGAGGGTACACCAATCCCCACAGCGCCGCCCCAGCCGCGACACCAGCAAACCAAACAGGGCTTGAAGCCGCAATTCAGCGGTCTTGAAATGGCGGATCCGCAACAACTGCAAGGTCCACTCGTTCACGGTGCAGACGCCCCTGTCACTGCTTTCCGGGTGAACCACAAAGCTGAGGCTGGTGAGCGCCTCAATACACACTCCTTCGCTGCAAAGACGGTCCGTCGTGATGCGGTCGTTCTGCTGCAGGAACGCCAGGGTCATGCCCTGGGTTTCCTCGCAGGGACAGAGCACGCGTCCGACACCGTCAAGAACCTCAATCTGCCTGGATTCACCGGCACTCACCGGATCCAGGAGAACCGTTTGTCCAGCAGGCATGCGGATAATCCCCCGTGGGGTTTCCGGCATGGGTCGATACAGAGGGGAGAGAGTCGTCACAACCAGAGGAATCATCCAAGACCTGAACCCTAGGCTCAATTCTGATTTATTGCAAGGGATTCTCAATTAAAAGAGAATTATAGAGACTGGTTCTCAAGAAGAGTGTTGCAGGGGGTTGGGCCGTCTGGGCAAGGCTCTGGGTCTGCGCACCGTCTTGGAAACCCCAATTCTGGATAAGGGGAGGCGGGAAACCTGCCCTTGTGCTGGCTTGGGGC
>NZ_FITM01000103.1 GCF_900047545.1 Candidatus Synechococcus spongiarum | reverse complement strand
CGTGTCTCTGCCTGGCTGAGCACACCATAGGCAAGGTTGATGGCAACGATCCGTTGCTGGTCTCCGCCAGCATCAGGATGATGCCGCTTCACCAATTGACGATAGGCAACTTTGATTTCTGCCGCCGTTGCCGTGGGGGACAGTCCCAGTTCTGTGTAGAAATCCCTGGTCATCAGAGCAGCGCTCCTGACGGAGGCATGACGTCTCCAGAAAACATGGGCGTACTCAGATAGCGTTCGCCAAAGCTGGCCAGGACGGCAACGATAAGCTTGTCCTGCATTTGAGGGCGAGCGGCCAGGCGCAAGGCAGCCGCCACCGTGGCGCCACTGCTCACGCCACTGAGCAGCCCCTCTTCCCGGGCCAAGCGACGGCCCATCTGCATGGCGTCCTCGTCCCCCACGGTCATGACCTCGTCAATCAGGCTTTGATCAAGAATATCGGGAACAAAGCCGGCACCAATGCCCTGGATGCCATGGCGGCCTGGTTTCCCTCCCGAGAGGACGGGACTGCCCGCCGGCTCTACGGCAACAGCCATCAGCCCTGGTTTGCGCTGTTTCAGGGCGGCAGCGCAGCCTGTGATGGTGCCTCCGGTCCCCACCCCGGTCACAAGAACGTCAATTTTGCCTTCGGTGTCCCGCCACAGTTCTTCTGCCGTGGTGCTGGTGTGAATCCTTGGATTGGCTGGATTGGAAAACTGTTGCAACTGAAAACCGTCGGGCATGTCTTGCAGCAGTGCATTGGCCCGGCGCAAGGCTCCGGCCATGCCCTCACTGCCGGGCGTCAGTTCCAGGCGCGCACCGTAGGCCCGCAGCATGGCGCGGCGCTCAACACTCATGGAGTCCGGCATCACTAAAATGATGGAATACCCCTTGGCAGCCGCCACCATTGCCAAGGCAATTCCCGTATTGCCACTGGTGGGCTCGATGAGGGTTGTGGTGGAAGGAGAAATCAGGGCATCCTCTTCAGCCTGGTTAATCATTGAGATGGATATCCTGTCTTTGACGGAGGCTGTTGGGTTAAAAGATTCAAGCTTACAGAGAATTTCGCTTTTGCAGTCCACGGCCGGGATTCTCCGAAGCCGCACCAGAGGGGTGTTGCCAATCAGATCAAGAATGGAATTGTGAACATTCATGGTGTTCTTGCCCCCAGGCAGCACCATGGCAAGTTAGCAGAAATTTTGCCACCACCGTCCCCCATCAACCATAAGACAGTTTGATAATTGACACATTGACAGGGTCGCGATGGCGGCGCTATGGTCAATTTTTAGCTATAGGTTGTCCTGTTCTTGTTCATGAATCGTTTTCTTGCTCTGGCCGCCGGTCTTGTCCTGGTTCCCTGGTCCGCCCCTTCCCTGGCGCAAACCAGCTTGCTGGAATTCCGCTGGAGTCAGGATCCTGGTTACGTTAGTCTTGACTATCGAATCAGCAATAATCGAGCCCGGCGGCGCTCAAGCTTAAAGCTGATTCTCCCCACAAAAGCTAGAAAACACGCCATTTTGGAGTTGACAGTTCGTGCACCGGAAATCTTTGAGAAATGGCGTGGGAAAATTAATGTTGATAGCGTGAAGCTTGGTTATAATTGCATACAGAAATCAGTGTTTGCAGGTACCAAGACCCGTTGTGAAGATTATTTCACATTGTCAGAGGTGACTGAACTGGGACCAGGGGTGATCCGGATCACCCCCGATGCGCCAATCCCCCAGGCTGAGACCATTGTCGTGGAGCTGAAAATTCGCAATCCCACCACCACCGGGTTCTACCAGTTCAACGGCTACGCTACAGCACCGGGCCAAGTGCAAATCCCTACCTACCAGGGCAGTTGGCTCGTGGAGATCGACTGAACCATACTCCAGACCAGAGCATCTCATACCAGACGCGCCTGGTAACTGGCGATCTCGTACACCGCGTTTCTAATGTTTGTTCATGGCCGCCTCACCCTACCAATAGGGATCTGTCGCCAACTCCACCTTCAGGGTCCCCTTAGATCCACACACGCTGCTGATGCAGGCGCGCACCACATGGCCGTTGACTTCAATCTCGCAGGCGCCACAACTGCCGTAAAGGCAGCCCGTGGGGACGGTGTGACCCAGGATCTGCGCTGCCGTCAGCCAGGGGGTGCCCACCGGGATGGAGACGGGATCTCCATCCTCCCAGCACACGGGAACCTGGTCAGACGGGGATGATGGGGACATGATGATCAGCGCAGTAAGGGTTCCAGGTTGACATTTTCGTCCACGGCATCGGCAAGGCGATCCAACAGCCGATCCCGCTGGGTGGCGTGGTGGGAAACGGCTGTGGGCAGGGGCGGCAGGCCGCGGCGGCTCCGCAGCCAGTTGAGCCAGTGGCGACGCCATGGTCCGGCCTCCAGGCAGCCGTGGAGATAGGTTCCCACCACACGGCCACAGGGGCTCACCCAGCCCAGGCCGGGTTGGGCGTACAGGGGCTGGGCAGCACGGGCCAAAGGAGTGGTCTGGCCATGGTGCAACTCAAATCCCGTGCAGGATTGACCGGGTTCCGGCCATGTGGTGGTGGTGGTCCACTGCCGTTGCACCTTGCCGGGTTTGAACGCGGTCACCAGAGGCAAGAGCCCCAGCCCCTCCATATCCCCTGGTGTCTCCGCCTCCAGGCCATGGGGATCATGCAGCCGTTGCCCCAGCATTTGCAAGCCGCCACAGATGGCCAACACCACACCACCGGCGGCTACATACCGTTGCAGGCGTTCATCCATGCGGGTGGTCTGCATGACCTTGAGATCCGCCATGGTTTGCTTGCTGCCGGGCAGCAGGACAGCGTCGTACCGGTCCACGGTGTCCGTGGGCAACAGCCAATCCAACTGGACCGTGGCTTCCGCGGCGAGGGGATCCATGTCGGAGAAGTTACTGATGGACGGCAGGCGCAGCACGGCAAGACGCAACTCGGCCTCGGGCTTGCGGGCCTGGCGCTCCAGCAGATCCAGGGAGTCTTCCGCCGGAAACCGCTCCCCCAGCCAGGGCAGAACACCCAATACGGGCAGACCGGTGCGCCGCTCCAACCATAGGCGTCCCTCGTCAAACAAGCTGCGCTGACCACGGAAACGATTGATCAGCAGGCCTGCCATCAGGGAGCGCTCCACAGGCCGCAGCAGTTGCAGCGTGCCGACGATCTGCGCAAAGACCCCACCCCGCTCAATATCCGCCACCAGAACACAACGGGCCCGCAAAAACTGGGCCAGGCGAAGGTTGGTCAGGTCCCGCGCCTGCAGGTTCACCTCCACCGGGCTGCCAGCTCCTTCCAGCAGGAGCCGCCCCTGCCGCTGCCGGCAGATGTCCAGACCTTGGCGAATGGCCAGCCAACCCGGCCGGAACCAGTCCCGGTAGTAATGTTCTGCCCGGCTGATTCCCACCGAGCGCCCCAGATGGATCACCTCGCTACTGCCCTGACCACAGGGCTTCAGCAACACCGGATTCATGGCCGCGCCAGGTGTCAGGCCAGCGGCCCAGGCCTGCATGGCCTGGGCATAGGCCATTTCCCCCCCGTCTTCATCCACGTAGGCATTGAGACTCATGTTTTGCCCCTTGAAGGGGACGGGCTGCTCCCCACGGCGCCGCAACAGGCGACACAAACCTGCCGTGATGAGGGACTTGCCCACCCCGCTGCTGGTGCCGAGCACCATGAGGGGGGGCGGTGATGGCGCCGTCATGACCAGATGCTGAGCCAGCGCCGCAGTCCGTTGGCCCAGCGCTCCTGCCATAACACAGGGGGGCAGCGCCCTTGCGGCCAGGCGGCCACCACCCGACGGCCCAGGGGAGTGAGACGCACCCGATCCGTCAAACCCTGGCCATCCACCTCACGGCGCAACAGACCCACCCGCAACAGCCAACGCACCAACTGATCCGCTTGGGCCTCGCTCAAGGGCCTGGTGGTGAAGGGGGGGTCGGACATGCAAAGATCAGACAGGCTCACGGCCCCCTCCTGCAAGGCAGCAAAGCAGCGGTGATGCAAGGGGCTACAGCGGGCAGCCCGGTCTGCACGCCGGGCCGCTTGTTTCTCAATGAAGAGGTCCACAGTATTCTAAATCTGTACAGATAACAGCGCCCATGACTGATCGGAAAGCATCGTTGAAAGCCAGGTTGCTGGCTTCAGCAGCCGGGACGGCCCTTTGCGGGCTGACGGGTTCAGGTCGTTCTGAATCATCTTCTGAACCATCTTGCCAAGACTGGAACACTAGAGACTTCTTTGAAATGGCTACGGAAGATGATGTATCTCGCTGCCTCAATGCTGGTGCCGATATTGAGGCAAGAGACGAACTTGGATGGACCCCCCTGCACTGGGCAGCACACTCTAGCGACTCCCCTGCTGTGGTAAAGGCCCTGCTCGATGCTGACGCTAACCTTGAAGCAAAAGATGAGCTTGGATGGACCCCTATGAACCGGGCGGCACTTTTTAGCGACTCCCCTGCTGTGGTAAAAGCCCTGCTCGATGCTGGCGCCACCATCTGCGACACCCCCCTGCACAGGGCGGCAGCATTTAGCGAGTCTCCTGGTGCGGTAAAGGACTTGCTCAATGACGGCGCCAACCTTGAGGCACGAGATGAGCTTGGAGCCACCCCCCTGCACTGGGCGGCACGGTTTAGCGAGTCTCCTGCTGTGGTGAAGGCTTTGCTT
>NZ_FITM01000077.1 GCF_900047545.1 Candidatus Synechococcus spongiarum | reverse complement strand
AGGTGAGCACACCCGCCCAGGTGCAGGTGCAAGTGGATCGGGGCCGTGTTGGCGAGCCGTTGGAATTGGGTATTGAGCGGCAAGGGGTGGCCCAAATCCTGGTGGTGGTGACCGAAGAGTTGAATCGGGAGTTGTTCTGAATGCCACGGCAGCAGGTTCCTGTTACAGGCCTGGCATCGTGCCGGCGCCCACCCTGGCTGGTGGTGGTTTTGTCCCGCTGGCCTGCCCCGGGCCGCTGCAAGCGCCGCCTGGCCCACGCCATCCATCCCGTGGCGGCGGCAACTATCCAGTCTCGGCTCCTGATTCACCTGCTCTCCTTGATCCAGCCTCTGGTGAAGGAAGGATTGGTGCATCTTCACCTGGCGGTGACGGGGGCCGGCCCCAAAGCATGGCGCCGCTGGCTTGGAGGCCTGGGGTATGCCAGCAGCGGAACGAGCCTCAACCGGCAAGGTGGGGGGAGTTTAGGGTGCCGCATGGCCCGCCAGGTGCGGTGGGGGCTGGCCCGACACTACCGTGGCGTGGTACTGCTGGGCAGCGATTGCCTGGGCCTGGAAACCGGAGATTTGCGTCAAGCGCTCCAACTGCTCAGCCTGGGGGAGAAGCCCCTTGTGCTGGGCCCGGCCCAGGACGGCGGCTATTGGCTGATGGGGCAGCGCTGCTTTGACGCTTGCCTGTTCAGTGGCTTGCCCTGGGGCACCCACAGGGTGGGATCTCTGACAACAACCCGCGCTTGCGCCTCCGGGTTTCAGGTGCATACCCTGTGTACGCGCTCTGATGTGGACCGGGTGCAGGATCTACGGCCCTGGCTGGCAGCCCTGAATCACGTCTGAGTCGGGCATCCCAGTGTCCATCAGGCCCACCAGGGTCTCAAGGTGTGCATCCATTCATCAAGGCAGGTGACGGCGGCGGAAGATGTACATCTGCAAGGGGCCCAGGTTGGTGATGTTGGTCAGCATCCAGCCCTTACTGCCCATCTTGTTGAGGAAGCGGCCCAGTTGTTCCGCTGGATGGGGAGAGGGCTTGCGCTTGTATTGGTTGGGAAACTGCTCCTCGATGAAATCGGGGCTCATGGAGCCCCCCAGCTTCTGGCTGGCGGCCGTGGCGGACGGCTGCTGCGACGTGTCCTCGTTGACATGAATGACGCAGTATTCCCAGCGCTCATGTTGTTCCGGGAGGACAGCTCCCCCCAAGGCATCGAGGTTCTCCACAGGATCAGGCCGGCCGTCCTTGGCCTGCTCCTCAGGGTGACGGGAGTGGCGGGACTCTTCGGGGGTGTCGGTTGCCAATGGCTGCCTGGAGCTGTCACTGACCTTAGCTAGGGACCCTGGCTGTAGTAGTCCCGCTTGAGGGTTTCACTATCTTCCCCCAAGACCCAGCGCAGCAGCAGGATCATGTTGCGCACGCTGGTGCGCAACAGGCCATGGCGATGCCAGCGCCGGGCGCTGGTGCAAATGCTGTGGGGAAGTTGCCGCACCCCGCCCCAGGCCCGCAGGCGCAGGACCAGATCCACGTCTTCCATGAGCGGCAGCTCCCGAAAGCCGCCACAGCGTTCGTAAAGGTGGCGATCAATCACCAGTCCCTGGTCCCCATAGGGGAGTCCCAACACCGTCGTGCGCAGGGCCACCAGCCGTTCCAGGATACGAAAGCATAGCTGGGGATCATCCACTTTGAAGCGAAAGCAGTGGGCCTGACCACGGGGTAACCGGCGGAGCTGCCGGCCCAATTCCGCACCACCGGCGAGACGAGAATCCGCATGGATAAACACGAAGCGATGGCCATGGGCCATGGCAACTCCGTGTCGTAACTGGGCGCCGCGGTTGGGGGAGCAACACACCACACGGGCCCCGTGAAGTCCCGCCACCTGTTGGGTGGCGTCCTGGCTCTCGCCGTCCACAACGATCAACTCGTCCCCCTCCGCCAGACCATCCTGCAGGTCAGCCAGAAGCAGGGCCAATCTCTGGTCTTCCTGGTGGGCAGGAACGATCCAGCTCAGGGTTGTGGCTGTCTCAGCAGGCATACCAGAAACAGCAGCGCTGGTTGTTGGGTTCCATCTGCCAGCCCTGGTTTTGATAGAAGCGGATGACGCCGGGATCCGCAAAGAGGGTGATATGCTCCACGCCCATGGTCCGGAGTCGCTTGACCACAAACGCCATGAGCCCATGCCCCAGACCCACCCCCTGGTAGGCGGGGTGGATCACCACGTCCCACACCGTGGCATTGATCACCCCGTCGCCGATGCAACGGGCAAAGCCCACCAGTCGAGGCAGACGGGGGTCATGGCACCAGACCCCCACCACCATCAAGCTGTGGCGAAGAGCCCGTCGCACCCGGCGCACGGGGCGCGGACGCCAACCGACTGCCGTGGTGATCCGCTCCAGCTCCAGCAGGTCCACTTCCCGGGACAGGCTGAGAAACATGCGCAGTTCGGCGTTGGGGATCCGCAACTCCTCGAAGCCGACGCCGTAAAGACATTGCAACAGGGTGGTCTCGTCAGCCTGGTCCTGGCCAGCACCCATCTGCCGGGTCTCGCGCAACAGGGATGATGACAGTCGGGGGCGCCAAAGCACCAAGACACACAGGCGATGACTTCACGTCAGCTTAAGGTCTGGACGCCATGTCTGGCGGTCATGACGGCGGCAATCAGCACAGTGGCGTGCATTACGGTCAGCCCATACCTGGATCAATTGTAAGAACATAGGTACTATGGTGCCACCTCAACTCAATAGGGGCTTTGGATGCTCCAACTGAACCTTGCGGACAACCACCGCACCAGGAGAAGACGTCTGCCATCACCGGGAAGCCTGAGGCGAAGACATGCAAAGCCAGGCTCGGCCAATTAGATGACGCCTGCCAACCGTGGCCCGCTTCATGGCGTCCCTTTTTCCACCCAGTCCCCTGCACACCTACCGCCTCCTGGATGCAGGGGCAGGCATGGGGGCACTGACCTGTGCCTTTCTCGACTGCTGGATGGCGGGTGGCTTTGGCTTTACGGCCGTAGAAGCGACCGCCTGCGAGATCGACGACCAC
>NZ_FITM01000076.1 GCF_900047545.1 Candidatus Synechococcus spongiarum | reverse complement strand
CTCACGCTTGCTCTCTCTTCACCATACTCTGCTCAAAATCGCTGAAGCCAAGTTGACAGTCTTTGCTCATGGAGCTCTAAGGTTGCTCCCTTCACTATTACACATCCTCTCCCCATTTCCCAGGTTTTCCTTAGTCCCCCTGCTCCTGCAAATAACATCGATGCTGATCGGCCTCGCGCTGCTCCCCCTGGCCATTTTACTTCTTCATCCTAACCAATAGCCTGGATCGTGGGTGCTGGTGATGCTTGTAGACCAGCCCTAGGTGGCCAGGTTGCGGAAGCGGGTGTACTGGGATTCGAAGAGGAGCTTGACGGTGCCCACCGGGCCGTTGCGGTGCTTGGTGACGATCACCTCGGCCAGGCCCTTGTCTGGTGTTTCCGGGTTGTAATACTCGTCCCGGTAGATCATCAGCACCAGGTCGGCGTCCTGCTCAATGGAGCCGGACTCCCGCAGATCACTGAGCATAGGCCGCTTGTTGGTGCGGGACTCCACGCCGCGGTTCAGTTGGGAGAGGGCCACCACCGGCACCTGCAGTTCCCGGGCCAACTGCTTCAGGCCACGGGTGATGACGGAAAGGTCCTGGGCCCGGTTGTCCGAATTGGACCCCTCCATCAACTGGAGGTAGTCCACCACCACCATGCCCAGTTGCCCGCGCTGCTGGGCCATCAACTGGCGGCACAGGGAGCGCATTTCCATCACGCCGCTGTTGGGCTTGTCGTCGATGAAGATGGGAAGCTGGCTCAGGCTGCTGATGCCCTGGCCCAGCAGGGGCCACTCCTCCTGGTTGAGGCGTCCTGTGCGCAGGCGGCCGCTTTCAATGCCCGTTTCCATGGACAGCAGCCGGTAGGTGAGTTGCTCCTTGCTCATCTCCAGGCTGAACATGCAGACGGGCAGTTGATGGAGTGCCGCCACGTTCTTGGCCATGGTGAGCACGATGGAGGTTTTCCCCATGGCGGGGCGGCCAGCAACGATGATCAGGTCACTGCGCTGCAGCCCCTGGGTGATGGCGTCCAGGTCGTAGAAGTTGACCGGGATGCCCGCCACGGAGTCGCCCATGGAGCGGCTCTCGATTTCGTTGAAGGTGCTGGTGAGGATTTCCACGGCGGGCACTAAGCCCCCTTGGGGGCGTTCCTTGCTAATGGAAAAGATCTTCTGCTCCGCTTCGTCCAGCAAGCCACCCAGGGGTCGCCGCTGGTCAAATCCCAGTTCCATCACGTCGTTGCCCGCCTTGATCAACTGCCGCCGCAGGTACTTGTCCATCACAAGCTGGGCGTACTGGTCGATGGCTGCAGTGCCGATAATGCGCTCCAGAAGCTGGGCCAGCCGCATGCTGCCTCCCACTTGGTCCAGACGGCCCGCATCCGCCAGCCACATGGTCATGGAGGTGAGGTCCGTGGGTTTGTTCTGGCTGTACAGCGACAGGGCGGTGCGGAAGATCTCCCGATGGGCCGCCACGTAGAAGGCGTCGGGATGGAGGATGTCCGCCACCCTGGCCATGGCCTCCGGGTCCAGCAGGATGCCCCCCAGGACGGCCTCTTCCGCCTCTAGGCTCTGGGGCGGCACCTGGCTGGGGAGAGCACTGAAGGGGTTGCCAGCGCTGGGCACGGCATCATCGGACGGCCGCGGCAAGGATGAATCCCTGGGCTGTTGTGGGCTGGAGGGAGCGGTCACCATGGCATTGGTGGCGGCTCAAGGCACAGAACCCTACTACCCCACCACGGAAAGCTTCACCTCGGCGGTGATGCCGCTCTGGAGGCGCAGCAGGGCTGTGTAGTCGCCGACGCGGTGAATTTCCGGCACCTCGATGTCGCGCCGCTCCACGTCCCTCTGGGTGGCGGCGGTAACGGCCTCCGCCACGTCCCCGTTGGTGACCGTGCCAAAGAGCACGCCGTCAGTGCCCGTGTGTTTGCGGATCTTCAGGGCGCCGATGGTGGCAAGGGCGGTGCGGAACGCCAGAGCATCCTGACGCTCGGCTTCCTTGCGCTCGGCCTCCTTGGCGCGGTGATGCTCAACCTGCTTAAGAACAGCAGCGGTGACGGGCAGGGCTTTGCCTTGGGGCACCAAAAAGTTGCGGGCAAAGCCCGGGGCCACATCCACCACGTCGCCGCGTTTGCCCAGGGTGCTGACGTCCTCTTTAAGCACCACCTGAAACCGCTTGGCCATGGCTGGACCCCTGTTCACAAAGCGCCACCTTAACCCCTCGCGCCAGCCCCAGGGCCTGGAGAAGGCGAATGTGTTGCCAGGTGAGATCCAGTTCAAACCAGCGCAGGCCCTGGCGGGCGCTGAAGGGAACGGCATGGTGGTTGTTGTGCCACCCCTCCCCGAAGGAGAGCAGGGCCACCCACCAGCAATTGCGGGACGCGTCAGCGGTGGCAAAGGAGCGGTAGCCCCAGGCGTGGGTGGCGGAGTTCACCAACCAGGTGACATGGTAGACTGCCACTAACCGCAGGGGGATGCCCCAGAGCACCAGGGACCAGCCACCCACCCCCAGACGCTCCCCCAACAGGTAAAGGGCCATGGCGAGGGGAAGCTGCAATGCCAGGAACCAGCGGTCCAGAAACCGCAGCCATGGGTCGTTGTGGAGATCACGGGTGAACTGGGGCACCAGGGCCATGGCGGGCGTTGCGAACAGCATCCAGCCCATGTGGCTCCACCAGAACCCGCACAGGCTGTTGTGGTGGTCCTGGTGGGTGTCGGAGAAGCGGTGGTGATGGCGATGGAGACCCACCCACGTCACGGGGCCGTGCTGACAACTGAGGGCGCCGCACGTTGCCAATAGATTCCGGAGCCAGCGGGGCACCCGGAAGGAGC
>NZ_FITM01000094.1 GCF_900047545.1 Candidatus Synechococcus spongiarum | reverse complement strand
TCGTCATCCACCAGCAGCAGCCGCACCGGAGTGGCGGGGGATTCCGCCGCAGCCTGGTCGGAGGATTGAGGGGGAAGGGTTGTCATGGCTGGCGGTAGGAACCCCATCAACCTAGCGACGGATGGTTAGCCCGTTGGCAGTGCCCAAGCGAGTCCCTAAACTATGTGCGCCTTTTGCCTGGCTTCGGCAGTGCTGGATTCCATTGATTTGGTGATTGACACAGTGGTGGCGCGGGAGGTGTTGGACTCCCGCGGCAACCCCACCGTGGAGGCTGAAGTGCAGTTGGAAGGCGGGGCCATGGGGCGGGCCATGGTACCCAGCGGTGCCAGCACCGGCGCCCATGAGGCCCATGAGCTGCGGGACGGCGACAAGAGCCGCTACGGGGGCAAGGGGGTGCTCAAGGCGGTTACCAACATCGAGGAGCGCATCGCACCCGCTATCTGTGGCCTCAATGCCCTGGAGCAACAAGTGGTGGATCAGGCCATGGTGGACCTGGACGGCAGCCACAACAAATCGAGCCTGGGGGCCAATGCCGTGTTGGCGGTGTCGTTGGCCACTGCCCATGCCGCTGCCACGGGCCTGGGGCTACCACTTTACCGCTACCTGGGGGGACACATGGCCACGGTGCTACCCGTGCCCCTCATGAATCTGCTCAATGGCGGCGCCCATGCCAGTAACACCCTGGATTTTCAGGAATTCATGGTGGTGCCCCATACGGCTGCCACGTTCCGCGAAGCCCTGCGCATGGGGGCCGAGGTGTTCCATGCTCTGAAGGATCTCCTCAAGGGGCGGGGGCAATCCTTGGCCGTTGGGGATGAAGGGGGCTTTGCCCCAGACCTGCCGGACAACCACGCGGCCCTGACCCTGTTGGTGGAGGCCATTGACCAGGCCGGCTACCGCCCCGGTGAGCAGATTGCCCTGGCCTTGGACGTGGCCAGCACGGAGTTTTACCGTGACGGCGCCTATCACTTCGGCGGGCATAGCTTCAGCTCCATTGAAATGGTCCAGGAGTTGGCTAGTCTCTGTGATCGTTACCCCATTGTGTCCATTGAAGACGGCCTAGCGGAGGACGACTGGAGCGGCTGGGAAAGCCTCACCCAAGCCCTCGGGAATCGCATTCAGCTTGTGGGGGATGATCTCTTTGTCACCAATCAACAGCGGCTGCAGCGGGGCATTGCTGCAGGGGTGGCCAATGCCGTCCTGATCAAGGTGAACCAGATTGGCAGCCTCAGCGAAACCATGGAGGCCATGGCCATGGCCAGCCGCCACGGGTACGCCAGTGTGGTGAGCCACCGGTCCGGGGAAACGGAAGACGTGTCCATTGCCGATCTGGCGGTGGCCAGTCGGTCCGGGCAAATCAAGACCGGCTCCCTCAGCCGCAGCGAGCGGGTGACTAAATACAACCGGCTCCTGCGCATTGAAGACGAGTTGGGCAGCCAGGCCCGTTATGGAGGCGCCGTGGGCATGGGGCCACGGTGGGCATCACCGTGCTGAGCGCTTCACCTGACTGAGCGGCCACGCCTCTGCCCTGCCCTTTAGCCTCCCGGCAGACGCTCTTCCCGCCGCAGGCGCAGGTTGGTTTGCAGCCAGCCCTTCACCACGGGCACCATGGCCACCAGGGGCAGCACTGCCAGCCAGGGGGAGGCGCTCAGACTGGTGGAGAGGATGGCGGCGACAATGGCCAAAGCCCCCAGAAGTATGGCTTGACCACTGGATTGCTGCGCCAGCACCAGGCGACGCAGAATGCGCTCGCTATCCCCGGAGCGCACCTGCACTTGCAGGTCTCCCTGCTCCAGTCGCGCCAGGCTTTCATCCAGGCGGCGCGGAAGACCCAGGGCATGGCTACCCACTTCCGCCGCCTGGCGGCTGAGGCCACTGAGAAAAACCTTGGCCCCGGCGCCTTTGCTGTCCTTGTCTTGACTGTTCATGAGGGGAATGAGGTAGGGCTTGGCGATGTCCACCAGGGTAAAATCCGGATCCAGGGCGCGGCCAACCCCCTCGAAGGTGGAAAGGGCCCGCAACACGAAGATCAAATCCGGGGGCAGACGAAAGGGTTGGCCATAGACCAGATCGTAAATATCTCCGGAAAGCTTCTCCAACACGTGGGAGGAGAAGGGGGGGGTGAGCACTTCCTTGAGCATCAGCCGCACCAGACGCCGCACAGGCCCCAGGTCAATGCCCTTGGCCAGCAGACCCACCCGCTGCAATTCTTCGGTGAGACCGGCCGCGTCCCGTGATGCGGCATAGGTCACCATGCGGCGGATACGGCTCCGCAGTAGGGGGGACACGGTGCCCATCATGCCGAAGTCGTAGTAGATCAAGCCACCGTCCTGGGCCACGGCCAGGTTGCCTGGGTGGGGATCCGCATGGAAAAACCCGAAGATCACCAATTGGCGCAGATAACTGCCCAAGCCACGGCTGGCCACCTCTCGGGGATTCAAGCCCCGCTCCAGCAATCCCTGACGGTCGGTGATCTTGAGACCGGGCACGTAGTCCAGGCACAGCACGCGGCGGCTGCAGAGCTCCCACACCACCGCGGGCACCCGTACCATGGGGTCATCCGCGAATTGCTGCCGGAAACGAGCTGCGTATTCTGCTTCCAGACCAAAATCCAGCTCCCGCAGCAACACCCGACGGCATTGCAACGCCAAGCCCGGCCAATTCCGGCCCCGGCCCCAACGGGGATGACGCTGCAACAGTTGGGCCACCTGCTGCATCACCTCCAGATCCAGTCGGAACAGCCGGTCCAGATTGGGGCGTTGCAGCTTCAGCACCACAGCCCGGCCATCCGCAAGGCGGGCCCCATGCACCTGGGCCAGGCTGGCGGAACCCAGGGGCGTCTCCTCAATGGAGACAACCTGGTTCAGCCGCTCACCCAACTCCTCCCGCAGCAACTGCCGGGCCAGGGAGAAGGGAAAGGCGGGCACCCGATCCTGCAGCTTGCTGAGCTGGGCCACGTAGTCAGGTGGGAGGACATCAGGACGGGCAGAGAGGAGTTGTCCCAGCTTGATGAAGGTGGGGCCCATGCTGATGAGCTCCTGCAGCAGCCATTGGGCACGCCGTCGCTGTCGTCGCCGTCGCCGCTCCTTCCGGTTGGGGCCACGGTTAACCCAGGATTGTTGATCCCACCACAGCCGCAGCAGGAGCAGGGCGACAAACGTCCAGATACGGACAATGCGCCGCTGCCGCCAGATCCAGGGTGCCCCGCTGTCGTGTCGTGCCGTCACAGGGTGTTTTGCTCAAGACGCTGGTTCAGCCCGGCCACCTCGGCACGCAACTGGTCAATGCTCTCCTGTACCTGGGCAGGGCTGGCCCGCTTCCGGGTAGCGGACTCCGGCTGGGGCTGGCTGTCGCCTTCGGAGTCCTGCTGTTGGTCCGCGGCAGGGGCCTGACGGGATGCGGTGGACGGCGATGGCTCCGGCTCTGACGCCTCCTCCCCTGGTCGCTCCAGCCGCTCCGCCTCCAACTGGACTTCCTGCCAGAAGAGTTGCCACTCCTGTTGCACGTGCTGCGCCGCCAACTCCGCCTCCGTGACCACCTGGGCAGTGGCATCCGCAAGACCACTACGAATCCGGGATCGCAGCCGGCTTGCAGTGGCCAGGAGCAGCATCCGCGTGGACGGCATATCAGAAACACAAGGACCTGCAGTCTGAATCATGGGACCGACAACTGCGTTGCCCCTGACCTGAGGGGAGGGGGAGGAGCAGGGGTGGGCTGGTTCAGGGCAGGTCCGTCGTCGCGGCGTTCAGCGGTGGTCTGGGTGACGGCCGGGGCTGGGCCGTTCGCTGGGCGATCCGTCGTCAGCACCAGTGGAGGCGGCACAGGACGGTCTGGCGGGGGGGTGGGATTCAAGAGTGGGGACAGTTGGCTTCCATAGCGGCGCATGAGGCTGTCCAGACTGGTGCCGGGCAGGGGCTTTGCGGCAAAGGGTGGGGAGAGGTCAAGGGGCTCGTAGGTCTTGGTCTGATCCCACAATCGGAACGTCACGTGGAACCCCAGGGAGAGGGCCAGGCCGGCCACAAGGTGTCCCAGGGGGATCCAGGGGCTACGCCACCAGGATTTGCGGTTCTTGCCGCCAGACGTCTTGCCGGAAGGGCCGCCTCTTCCGGCAGTGGTGGCCCGCTGAGACGCCTTCTCAGGTGGTATAGTGGGCATTGATTCGAATGTACTCTGGCGACAGATCACAACCCCAGGCAGACCCTGATGCCGCACCTGCCCCCACCACCATGCGAATCTCCATGCAGTCGTCCTGCAAATAGGCGCCAGCGGACCGCTCTTGCAGATAGTTCCTCACAGCGGCCCGATCCACCGCCAGCG
>NZ_FITM01000032.1 GCF_900047545.1 Candidatus Synechococcus spongiarum | reverse complement strand
GACCAAAGGCTGTTCAGAGATAACAGGCCCCATCCCTTATGACGGTATTTGGCTGTTCCGTGCCCCAGGGCCAGGATCTGTAAATTGAAGGAGTGATTCCCTCAGCAGAAGAGAGGAAGCCCCCAAGCGAGAGTTTCAGGAGTTGGAATCTTCAAACGAGTTTTAAAGTCCCTTTGCTTCAGCAACAAGGCTATCCCAGTCATTGGGAAGACGCTCCACATCTCTGATCAACTCATCCTGCTGGCCAAGAAACAGGGGATGGGCGTACATGCTCCAGCCATTGATAATCAGGGAGTGACTCACAGGCTTGCGCAGTCTTCATCTTCTTCACCATCTGTCTCAAGGGGAGCATCCAGGTCCACATGAATAGCCCCCGCCAGGTTGTCCAGGTGAGCCATCAGATCCGTGGTCAAGGGCTGCAACTGCTCGGGGTGTGCAGAGATGTGGTCATCCAGCGTTTGAAGGAAGGGGGCCAGGGCTGGGTCCTCCCCCTGCTGCACGGGCTGAACCTGTTCTCCGGAAGCATCCTGAAAGACTTGCCTTGACCCAGCCAAGCGGACCTCAAAGTCGGACGGGGAAGCGTTGATTTTTCGTGGCGCCCCTAAAACCTGCCCAGCATTGGAGCACTTTTTACGCCAGCAACCATCGTTGTTGCGTGCGTGAGGCTGTGCTCCTCCCTATGCTGGGGATGCGGGGGACGCCTTTCCCGGCTCGTCGGTTTGCCATCGCACAAGCCCGGGTGGGACCTGATCCTAGCAGCAGGCATGGGAGGGGTGGCTATTGACCAAGGCGCAACAATGGGGGGCCTGAAGTCAGATCAATTCCGTGATCAGTGTGCTGCTGGGCTGGCAGGGTCTGGGGAGGCGGTGGGAGCCCACACGCTTGACGCGGCGCCTGCCCTTGCTGGCAGGGCTGTTGTTGTTGAGTCTCTTTACCGTTCTGCCCTTCCTGAGCCGTCCGGGCATGGCGCTGCTGCTGTTGGGGAGTGGATTGCTTTGGCTGTCCTGGAGCCTGCTGGAGCCCCCCGGAGCCATGGGAGGCATGGGCCGCTGGCTGTTGGTGTTTCTGGCCGTTGCCGTGGTGGCCACAGGGTTCTCACCGGTGCCCCGGGAGGCGCTGCGGGGGCTGCTCAAACTGGTCCTCTACCTGGGCGTCTGGGCGCTGGCCGCACGACTGCTTGCCCACCGCAGGCGCTGGTGGAATCCCCTTCTGGCAGGATTGTTGTTGGGAGGCCTGGCGGAAGCGGTGCTGGCCCTGCGTCAGTTACATGGGGGCGCCATGGCGCTGGCCACCTGGTCGGACGAAGCCTCCATTCTCCTGAACACCGAGCGGCTGTACGGTAGCTTGGGCAACCCCAACCTGTTGGGGGGGTACCTGGTCCCCATCGTCCCCCTGGCCGTTGGCGCTGCGCTCCATTGGCGTCGCTGGCCCAGTCGCCTGTTCGCCGCGGTGACGGTGGCGCTGGCAGGGACGGCGCTGGTGCTCACCTACAGCCGTGGAGCCTGGCTGGGTCTGGCAGCCGGCCTGGTCTGCCTTATCCTGTTGTGGGGCTGGTTTGCCCTGCCTAGGCTCCAGGGACAGCGGCAGGCAGTCTTGTTTTGTGGTCTCCTGCTGGCGGCGTTGCTGGGGGCTATGGCCATGGCGAGGCTGCTTGAGCCGTTGCAGGTGCGGCTCCTCAGTGCTCTGGCAGGCCGTGGAGACAGCTCGGTCAACTTCCGCATCAACGTCTGGATGGCGGCCTGGCAGATGCTGCGGGATTACCCCTGGACCGGTATTGGTCCTGGTCAGGATGCCTTCAATCGTGTCTATCCCCTGTATCAACAACCCCTGTTCAATGCCCTCAGCGCCTATTCCATGCCCCTTGAACTGGCGGTGGAGCTAGGTGTGGCCGGGCTGCTGGCGGGGATCGCCGTCTTTTGCCATGCCCTCCGTCAGGGCTTGCGTCAACTCAAGGCAGCTGCGGCAACAACGGAGGCGGGGCGCTGGCCCCAAATCAGTGTCATGGCCGCTGTGGTGGGTCTGGGGGCCCATGGACTGGTGGACACCATCTTCCTGCGTCCGGAAGTGCAGTTGACCTGGTGGCTCTGCATTGCCTTTCTGGCCACTCCACACCAGCCCCACCGTCTTCAGGCGAAGACCCATGGCGCCCGAGGCGCTGGCGGCGGGGCGCCGGCGCCTGGCTGACGGATTGCGGGTTTGGTGCTATTCTTAACTCCCATTCTCCCTGGTTGCGGAATCATCCCCCTTGAGCACAGGCACCCTCTATGACAAGGTCTGGGCGCTGCATCGGGTGGCGGATTTACCAGGTGGTCAGACCCAGTTGTTTATCGGCTTGCACCTCATCCATGAGGTGACCAGTCCCCAGGCTTTCGCCATGCTGGGGGAGCGGGGCCTCAAGGTGCGGCATCCTGAGCGCACTGTAGCCACGGTGGATCACATTGTCCCCACCACGGATCAGGGCCGGCCCCTGGCCGATCCTCTGGCTGAGGCCATGCTTGCTGCCCTAGAGAAGAACTGTGCGAACCATGGCCTGCGTCTCTATGGGTTTGACAGCGGCCAACAGGGCATTGTCCATGTGATTGCTCCGGAGTTGGGGTTGAGCCAGCCGGGCATGACCATTGCCTGTGGTGATTCCCACACCTCGACCCATGGCGCCTTTGGCGCCATTGCCTTCGGGATTGGCACCAGCCAGGTGCGTGACGTGCTGGCCAGCCAGAGCCTGGCTCTGGACAAATTGAAGGTGCGCAGGATTTCCATTCACGGGTCCCTCACCCCTGGTGTCTTTGCCAAGGACGTGGCCCTGCACGTCATTCGTCGTCTCGGCGTGAAGTCCGGTATGGGCTATGCCTATGAATTTTCGGGGAGTTGCGTTGCCGCCTTGGCCATGGAGGAGCGCATGACCCTGTGCAACATGGCCATTGAAGCAGGGGCGCGCTGTGGCTACGTCAACCCCGATCAGGTGTGTTTTGACTATCTGCACAACCGACCGGAGGCCCCCCGTGGGGCGGCATGGCATCGCGCCGTCACCTGGTGGCGCAGTCTTGCCAGTGACGTGAATGCTGTCTATGACGACGAGGTGGCCGTGGATGCCGGGGAGATCGCGCCCACCGTCACCTGGGGTATTACACCCGGTCAAGCCATGGCTGTGGATGAAGTGGTTCCCACACCGGACCAGCTCCCTCCCGGAGAGGAGCCCCTGGCCCAGGAGGCCTATCGCTACATGGATCTGCGGCCAGGGCAGCCCATTGCGGGAACCCCTGTGGATGTTTGCTTTATCGGCAGTTGCACCAACGGCCGCCTCAGTGATCTACGGGATGCGGCCCTGGTGGCCAGAGGGCGACACGTGGCCCATGGCATGAAGGCGTTTGTGGTCCCTGGTTCGCAACAGGTGGCCCGGGCCGCGGAAGCGGAGGGGTTGGATGCCGTCTTTGCCCAGGCAGGGTTTGAGTGGCGCCGGCCCGGTTGCTCCATGTGCCTTGCCATGAACCCGGATCGGCTGGAGGGGCGCCAACTGAGCGCCAGTTCCAGTAACCGGAATTTCAAAGGGCGCCAGGGCTCGGCGTCCGGACGCACCTTGCTGATGAGTCCAGCCATGGTGGCCGCCGCAGCCGTCAGCGGTGTGGTCACCGACGTGCGCACACTGTTGAGCCATACCAAAACACCGGAACGGGGCCTGACTGAATGACGTCGGCGCCCATCACCACTGTGGAAGGCAGGGGGATTGTCCTCCACGGCCACGACATTGACACGGACCGCATTATTCCAGCCCGATTCCTGAAAACCATCAGCTTTGCAGGGCTGGGCAACCATGTCTTTGCCGATGACCGGGCGGCTGCGGGGGGATGCCATCCCTTTGACTGCCCGGAGCACAAAGGGGCCAGGATTTTGGTGGTCAACCGCAATTTTGGCTGCGGCTCCAGCCGTGAACATGCTCCCCAGGCCCTGCGCCGTTGGGGCATAGCCGCCGTGGTGGGGGAGAGTTTTGCCGAGATTTTTGCCAGCAACTGCCTTGCCCTGGGCATGCCCTGCCTGAGGGGGGAGACAGAGGTCATCGAACACGTCCAGCAGGTGGTGCAGGAGCAGCCCCATGTTCACTTTTGCCTCACACTGGCAGCGTCCACACTCCATGGGCTGGACCACCATTGGCCCCTGATGATCGACAGCGGCCCCCAAACCATGCTCCTGAATGGTTGCTGGGATGCCACAGGCCTCCTGCTCAGCCATGAGCAGGAATTGAGGCGGACAGCCTCACAGCTTCCCTATCTCAACCCGAGTTCTGGTTAAGGGGACAGGAGGACACTACCCTGGCGCCGGCTTGGGGCTTTTTTCCGCCCAGGATGCCCTCTCACCATGAAAAGCTAGTTGCGGGAAAGGTTGACAGGGACCGGCAACCGTGTTCAGATGGGGACTTACATACCTGTGTTGACTACCCCCTTTCACCGCCTGTCCGTAGCAACGGAATTAGTAGTCAAGGGCTTAACAAGATGAGAGGGAGGCGGACCAATAGGATTGCCCACTGAGGAGAGCCCTGAACCTGGTGAGCATCCGCCAGCGTTTTGCCAACCCCTCTTGCCTGTATCCGGTACCTGGAGAGCAGCGCTGGGGTCAGCAACCCTGTTGTCCTCATTGCGGCAGTCAGCGGCTAGGGCGCAAGCAGGACGGCAAGCGTATCGGTCGCTGG